>JAJRQX010000079.1 GCA_024280065.1 Aquificota bacterium | reverse complement strand
GGCTGCGGAGAAACCCGAGAACCACAGATATCCCTCCTACGTGGGCATGAAGGCCTTCAGGGAAGCGGTAGCCAACTGGTACAGGAGGAGGTTCGGGATAGACCTTGACCCAGACAGGGAGGTGATAGCCCTGATAGGTTCTAAGGAGGGTATAGCCCACTTCCCGCTCGCCTTCGTGAACCCCGGGGACATCGTCCTCTGCCCTGATCCAGCCTACCCGGTTTACAGGATAGGGACCATATTCGCAGGAGGTCAGCCATACATGGTCCCCCTTAAGGAGGAAAACGGCTTTCTCCCAGACCTCGGGTCCATACCCAATGAGGTCGTGGAGAGGGCGAAGATAATCTGGATAAACTACCCTAACAACCCCACCTCCGCGGACGCGACGGAGGAGTTCTATAAAGAGCTGATAAGGTGGGCAAAGAAGCACAACATAATAGTAGCCTCGGACAACGCCTACTCGGAGATATACACGGGAGAGAGGAAGCCCATCTCCATACTCCAGATAGAGGGTGCGAGGGAAGTGGCCGTAGAGTTTCACTCCCTCTCTAAAACCTTCAACATGACAGGATGGAGGATAGGTATGGCTGTGGGTAACGAGGAGCTGATAAAGGCCTTAGGTAAGGTGAAGACAAACATAGACTCAGGACAGTTCAACGCGGTTCAGGAGGCGGGCATAGTTGCCCTGAATATGCCAGAGAGCGAGTTAGATAAACTCAGAGCGGTTTACAGGGAGAGGAGGGAGGTAATGACCAAGGCCCTTAAGAGGATAGGTTTAAAACCCTTAGAGTCGGACGTGACCTTTTACGTATGGACAAAGGTCCCCGAAGGCTACACATCAGCACAGTTCGTTGAAAGGCTACTTGAAGAGGCGGGTGTGGTCTGCACCCCTGGGAACGGGTTCGGAGATGCGGGAGAGGGCTACTTCAGGATATCCCTGACAGTTCCTACCGATAGACTTGTAGAGGCGGCAAGAAGGATAGAAAATTTAAGATGATGAGGCCCTCAAAGGTCAGTCTTGTGGATCTGAGCATAAGCGTTCCGACAGTCCCCTACGATATAACACTGAAGGAGCTGAAGGGCGTTTTTGAGGAGCTCGGCATATACAGGTTCCTCACCGTTCTAAAAGGCTCCACACCCATAGGTATAGTCTACAGGTCCCGCGTTGAACGTATGACCAACGGTAACCTCACCGCTGGAGAGGTGGCAACCCTCTGCTGCCGTCTAAGGAACGCGGAGGTATCAAGGGAGTCCCTGACCGGCATTTTTGATCTTCTTCGTCTTGAGAGGGAACCTGTTATAGTGACGGACAAGAAAGGGAGGTATCTCGGAGTCCTCACCTACGATACCGTCCTCCACTACATAAGCCAGCACAGGGAATACACACTCCCCATAGTCCAGAAAGTCCATTCGGCCATAGGAAAAGGCGAATACCTGTGCGTTTTCGGCCTCAAGAACATGGATAAGTTCAGAAGGATATTCGGCTCCGAGAAGCAGGAGAGCGTTTATAAGATCCTGTACGAGGACATAAAAGACCTTTTTGGGGGTGAGGTCTCGGGGATAATGGAGAGGGGAGAGATATGGGTCCTGACACCTAACCCACCTTCCAAGGAGACGGTTAAGGAGTTCTTCAGGGAGTTCCACAAGGAGTATTCTCTTCTATTCGGGGAGTTCCAGCAGGTCTACGTTTACGGTCTCTGCCTTGACATGAACCTGATAGACTCTCAGGAGAAGCTCTACGAGAAGAAGAAGGAGCTATCGGACAGGGCAAGGAAGATAGAGGGATCCGTCTTCATAGTCCACAGCCTCCAACCCACCCTCGTCCTTCACGACCCGACCAAGCAGAAGATAATCACCAACATAAAGAGGAAGATCCTAAGCGACTTCAGAAACATAGTGGAGAAGGTAAGGTCCTCACCCAAGGACATGTGGGAGTTCATACTGTACGATATGTTTGAGGAGTATCCATACTTTGAACTTTTCTACATAATGAGCGGGAGGGGTCTCCAGATAACAAACAACATAGTTAACCCGAAGGTAGACTACTTCGTGGCTCACGGAAAGAAGGGGACCGACAGGTCAGAGAAGTCTTACTTCAAAGAGGCCATGGAGGGAGGTTCGTTTATCTCGGACATATACCTGTCAAAGGCAACCGATGACTTCTGCATAACCGTTTCTGAGAGGTTCGCCCACGAAGGGAGAGACTACGTCCTCGCAGGGGACATAAACTTCAGGGAGATCCACAGGCTCGTCAGGAGCTACAGGGAGACCGCGGTGTGAAGAGGGCGAGGCTGATAGGTAGCCTGAAGTACAAGAAGCTTAGATACCCCAACAACCACCCTCTCAGGATACCCAGGGTCTCCCTCCTCCTTGAGTTCCTTGAGGCTATGGGGCTGATAGGGGAGGAGGAGAAGGTGGAGGGCAGATTCGCAACCCTTGAAGAGCTTACCCTCTTCCACACAAGGGAATATGTGGAGGCTCTGATTGAGGCGGACAGGTGCGGTTGCGTCCCGAAGGGTGCGAGGGAGAGGTTCAACATAGGGACATACGAGAACCCTGTGTCTCCAGCCACCTTCAGGGGTTCCTCCTTAGCGACCGGCTCCTC
>JAJRQX010000078.1 GCA_024280065.1 Aquificota bacterium | reverse complement strand
GATATTATCATACACGCGGAGGAGATAAAGAGGATTAAGAGGATGCTGAACGAGATACTGGCAAAGCACACAGGACAGCCCATAGAGAAGATAGAGCAGGACGTTGAGAGGGACTACTTCATGTCACCTGAGGAGGCCAAGGAATACGGTGTTATAGATAGGGTTATAGAGAAGAGGTAATCATGGGAAACGAGAAGAACAGGTGTTCCTTCTGCGGTAAGCTTCAAGATGAAGTCCTGATCCTGATAGCGGGCCCTAAGGACACGTTCATATGCGATGAGTGTGTTGAGAAGTGCTACACCTTAGTCAAACAGCACAGGCGGGACAGGTTCAACGTAAACCTTGAAAACCTGCCCACACCGGGCAAGATAAAGAGGATCCTTGACGAATATGTGATAGGTCAGGAGAGGGCTAAGAAGATCCTCTCCGTTGCGGTTTACAACCACTACAAGAGGATAAGGGCTAAGGAACTGGGTTTAGACATAGGAGACGTTGAAGTTGAGAAGAGCAACATACTCCTTATAGGTCCGACGGGTTCGGGTAAAACGCTCCTTGCAAAGACGCTCGCCAAGATACTTGATGTCCCCTTCGCCATAGCGGACGCAACATCACTAACCGAGGCGGGCTATGTAGGTGAGGATGTGGAGAACGTCCTCACTAGACTCCTTCAGAACTGCGGCTATGATGTTGAGGCTGCCCAGAAGGGTATAGTTTACATAGACGAGATAGACAAGATAGCCAAGAAGTCGGGCATAAACCCGTCGATAACGAGGGATGTCTCGGGTGAAGGTGTCCAGCAGGCCCTCCTGAAGATAATAGAGGGAACCGTCGCCAACGTTCCTCCCCAGGGCGGAAGAAAGCACCCCCACCAGGAGTTCATCCAGGTAGACACAACGGATATACTCTTCATATGCGGTGGAGCCTTCGTAGGCCTTGAGGAGATAATAAAGCACAGGATAGGAAAGTCCACGATGGGTTTTGAGTCTTCAATAAAGAAGGTGAGCGAAGAGGAGAATATCCTCTCCCTTGTTGAACCGGACGACCTGATAAGATACGGCCTCATACCTGAGTTCGTGGGAAGGCTCCCCGTAATAGCGACCCTTGACGAGCTCAAAGAGGATGATCTCGTCAGGATTCTCGTTGAACCTAAGAACGCCCTTGTAAAGCAGTATAAGAAGCTACTCTCCTTTGACGGTGTTGACCTTGAGTTCACCGAGGGAGCCTTAAGGGAGATAGCGAAAGAGGCGATAAGGAGGCGCACGGGAGCTAGGGGGCTGAGGGCCATAATGGAGGAGATAATGTCCGACATCATGTTTGAGATACCCTCCTTAGGAAACGTGAAGAAGGTCATAGTGGACGAGGATACGGTAAGGAGAAAGGAGAAACCTAAGCTCATATACGAGAAAGTAGTGTGAGATGGAAAGACCAAAGGTGAGGTTCCTTAACGTCCAGCCCTTCGGGGACAGGTTCCTTATAACCGACCCACTCGGGATATCTGAGAGTATGGTCGTCTCTAAAGAGCTTCTGATCATAATGTCCCTGATGGACGGTACCAGGACCAAGGAAGAGATCAAGCTGGAGTTCTTGAGAATAACCGGCCAGATACTCACAGAGGAGGACCTCTCAAGGGTAATAGACACCTTAGATAGGGGTCTTTACCTCCTGAGCGACAGGTTCAGGGAGAGGCTTGATGCTGTGAGGAGGAAGCTCCTCAGTTCCGGTGTCAGAAAGCCTGCACATGCGGGTGTTGCCTATCCTGATGACCCTGATGTTCTGAAGAAGTTTCTTGAGGAGAGCCTCACGTGTAAAGGTGACCTAAAGCCAAAGGGTATACTTGTTCCCCATATGGACCTCAGGGTAGCAAGGAAAACATACGGTGCGGTCTACAGCAGGATAGACGGGTCTTGGGTGAGGAAGGTTGTAATCCTCGGTGTTTCCCACTACTTTCACGAAAAGCCCATGTCTGTATGTCCCCTTGACTTTGAGACGCCCCTGGGAAGTGTTAAGGTGGACAGGGAGGTGGTTAGGAGGCTGAAAGAAAAGTTTGATTACGACCTTGAATATGACATTTTATCCCACCTAAAGGAGCACTCCATAGAGTTCCAGACCCTGTACGTTAAGCTCCTGTTCCCTGAGGCAGAGATAGTCCCGATAATCGTCTCCTACGGAGAACCTGAAGAACTGAAGGTGATGTCAAAGAATATACTTGATGCCGTAGGAAGTAAGGAGGGTATACTTGTCATATCAAGCGTTGATATGAGCCATGTCGGAAAAAAATTCGGAGATAGGGTCAGCTACGATCCCTCATGGAGGGACAAAGAGTACATAAAGCTTCTCTGCCAGATGAAAAACGAAGAGGCCTTTGAACTTCTCAGGAAGGACGAAAACTCCACGAGGATAGATGGTCAGTTCACCAACTTCGTATTCGTTGAGATGATGAAGCTCTTGGGATCAAGGGGTGGAGAACTTATAGACTACGCTGTGTACCAGGAGAGGGAGACAGATTCAAGGGTATCTTACGCGGGTA
Source organism: Aquificota bacterium (assembly GCA_024280065.1). Taxonomy (GTDB): domain Bacteria; phylum Aquificota; class Aquificia; order Aquificales; family Aquificaceae; genus Hydrogenivirga. Next base: position 4,581 of record JAJRQX010000078.1, on the reverse strand, counting down.
TAGTCTTCCTATGATGGAAGTTAAGATCATGGGCTCCGACCAGAGGTCCGTCAGGTGTGCAAGGGTGTCCTTCGGGAAGGACGACAGGGTGGACCCGGGTAGGGACAAGAAGCTTCTTAGGTTCCTCTTAAGACACAGGCACGCCTCTCCCTTTGAGCACAACGTAGTGGCCTTCAAGGTGGAGAGGGAAAGGTGGCTGAAGATGGTTTCTGAACTGAACAATCCGACGGTCCAGATATACTACTCAGGTGGCTACGTCTGGATGAACCTAAGGAGCGTTATAAACTGCCCCGACCTTATCCCTGAGGAGGTTAAGGAGGAGATAAGGAGACATTTCCCAGCAACGTGGGAGATAGTGGTGAGGGAGGGTAATATATCCGACGAGGAGCTATCAAGACTGCCCTACACGACTGACAGGGTCTTCCTTCAAGATAAGATTGAGACTGAGGCTGGGTGGGTGGGTCTGGTTGACAGGCTTGAGCTTGGGACCGATATGGACTACTACACCTTCATAGTAGAGTGTCCCCTGTTCGTTGCGAGACAGTGGATGAGACACAGGTTCGGGTCTTATAACGAGGTAAGCAGGAGATACACCGCCTACGACATAAAGTTTTACATACCTAAATACCTAAGGAAACAGGCGAAGACCAACAAGCAGGCCTCGGTGGATGAGCCAATTGAAGAGCCCCACAACTCCGAATTCCTTAAGGAGATAAACGCTCTTGTGAATGAAGCCCTATCCCTATACCACAGGATGACAGAGAGAGAGGTGGCGAAGGAGATAGCCAGGGGTATACTCCCCCAGTTCATGAAGACGAGGTTTTACTGGACAGTTCCTAGGATAGCCCTTGACAACTTCATAACTCTGAGGACACACGAGGGGGCCCAGAAGGAAATAAGGGACTTGGCTGTAGCTGTAAGGGATCTGGTAGGTTACAGGGGAACTGATAAAAAGAACAGGCTCTAAGAGAACCACTTTTCTTTAATTTTCCTCGCAATCTTCTCGGGTGAAAATCCGAAGTGTTCAAAGAGGACATCACCAGGAGCGGACTTACCGAAGGTTTCCATGGATATGATGAGACCTTCCTCTCCCACATACCTGTACCAGCAGGAACCCCTCGCCGCCTCAACCACCACCCTTCTCTTTACTGACCTTGGAAGGACGCTCTCCCTGTACTCCTTACTTTGGAGCTCAAAGATCTCCACAGAGGGCATGTTTACCACCCTGACCTTTATGCCGTCCCTTTCAAGGATCTCCTTTGCTCCCAAGGCGAAGTGGACCTCTGACCCTGTGGCTATTATAAGGACATCCGGTGTCCCCTCGCAGTCCGAGAGGACATAGGCACCCTTCTTCAGGTTCTCCTCGGATGGGTAAACTCTTCTGTCAAGGACCGGGACCTTCTGCCTCGTTAAGATTATGGCTGTGGGTCCTTCCTTCCTTGAAACTGCCACCTCCCAAGCCACCCTTACCTCGTTCGCGTCGCATGGCCTTATCACCCACAGGTTTGGTATGAGCCTGAGGGAAGAAAGCTGTTCCACAGGTTGGTGAGTGGGTCCGTCCTCTCCCAGGCCTATTGAGTCATGGGTAAATACATAGATCACCTGAAGTCCAGCCATGGCTGCTATCCTTATGGGAGGTCTCATGTAGTCGGAAAATATAAGGAAGGTCCCGCCATAGGGAAGAATCCCACCGTGGTAGGCCATGCCGTTCAGGATAGTGCCCATGGCGTGCTCTCTAACACCGTAGTGTATGTTTCTCCCGTGGGGCTTATCCGCCTGCATGTCCTCGTAGTTGACCAAGATCGTGTTGTTTGACTCGGACAGGTCAGCTGACCCTCCTACCATGGTAGGTATGTAGTCAGCCATAACGTTCAGGACCTTTCCCGAGGCCTTCCTTGTAGGCATGGGTTCCGAGAACCTCTCCACCTCCTTGACCCAGTCCAAGCTCCACTCCTTCCTGAAGGCCCTTTCAAGTTCCTCCGCAAGATCCGGATATCTCTTCTTATAGTCGTTGAAGATCCTCTTCCACTCCTCCTCCCTCTCCCTTCCTAGTTCTATGTGTCTTCTGGTGTACTCAAGGGCTTCCTTCGGAACGTAGAACTCCTCCTCGGGCCAGCCGAACCTCCTCTTGGTTTCAAGGGCGTTCTCCCTTCCTAAGGGTGCCCCGTGGACCTTGGCCGTGTCCTGTAAGGGACTGCCGTATCCTATGTGGGTCCTGACGGATATGAAGGAAGGTCTGTCCGTCTCCCTGGCTTCCCGGATAGCCTTTTCTATGAGATCAAGGTTGTATCCATCCTCTATGTGCTGGACGTGCCAACCTAAGGCCTCAAACCTCTTAAGGACGTCCTCGGACCAGGCGAGGCTCGTGTCCCCGTCTATGGATACGTGGTTGTTGTCCCATATTACTATGAGCTTGCTAAGTTTCAGATGTCCCGCTATGGCCGCCACTTCGTAGGAAACCCCCTCCATCAGGTCTCCGTCCGAGCAAAGAACGTAGGTGTAGTGATCTATCACCGGAAAGCCGTCCCTGTTGTATTTAGATGCAAGAAACTTCTCCGCTATGGCCATACCTACAGCGTTCCCCAAACCCTGCCCCAGAGGTCCAGTTGTGGCTTCCACTCCTGGAAGGACCCAGCTCTCGGGGTGTCCCGGGGTCTTGCTCCCAAGCTGTCTGAAGTTCTTCAGATCCTCCAGAGTTATGTCGTAGCCGAACATAAAAAGGGTTGCGTATAGCATGGCGGAAGCGTGGCCCGCTGAAAGGACAAACCTGTCCCTGTTGATCCAGTTCGGGTTCTTCGGGTTGAACTTCAGAAACTTGTCAAAGATTATGTAGATTATGTGGGAGGCTCCTAAGGGCATTCCAGGGTGGCCGGATCTCGCCCTCTCTACCTGGTCCACGCTCAGGAACCTTATTGTGTTTATAACCAGCTCGTCTATCTTTCTCCTCGTCTCTATCTCCATGGCTCAAAATATTTTAAGCTCACCTAAGATACTCTTCATTGATATCTATCCTTGCATCTCTGATCAGCTTATCAATGAAGAGGTCCGAGATGTCCCTCACCTTGAAGGCTAGAATATCTTCCTCTTTAAATTCCCCCCCTTCCTTCACCTCCCTACCTTCCAACACAAGGACGGCAAAGCCCGTTGACATCCTGTAGGGACCGAAGACCCTCTCCCTTGAAAAGGTAAGTTTGAGTATCTCTGTATCACCTACACGGAAGAGCTTCACAAGGTCCTCAACCGTTGAGTCTTCAAAGCTTAGATACCTGACCTTCACCCTTCCACCCTTTTTCAGGTCCTCCTTTACTTTTTCGGCAAATTCCCTTAGCTTTTCAAACCTCTTCTCCTTTAAAAGCTCCCTTTCTATCTCCTCCCTTATCTCCTCAAATGGTCTGTATCTCTTGGGTATCACTCTCTCGAGGTATATAACGTAGTATGTATCACCAACCTTGGTGATGGAGTAGCCACCCTCCCTTGAGGTCCTCTCCATCTCCCTGATCACCTCACCAGGCAAGTCTGGTTTTTCCCTACCAGAGAGGCGGTAAACCTTTCCCCCATCAGGATACCTACCCTCCTTCAGGGACCTGTATAGTGAGTGGGCTTCCTCCTTCCTCTCAGTTGCCCATACCCTGAACTCCCTAACCTCGGGAAGGGAAAACCTCTCCTTGTTTTCTTCATAGAACTTCTTAAGCTCCTCTTCCTTCGGTCTTTCACGAAGTTTAACGTAGTCCTCTGTTATCAGGTAGGCCTTACCCTTGAACCTTATACCTTTTAATGTCCTCTCTATATCCCTTTCCTCCTCGGTGAGGTAAACCCCAAAGGAAAGAAACCTGAAGAGCTTCTCCACTGTCAGCAACCTCTTCAGATACTCCTCATACTCCCGTGGCGTCATGCCGAACCTGCTGAGGACCTCTCTATATCTTCTCAAGCTGAACCTGTCTCCCTCCCAGAATGTCTTGTCCCTCTTTATAGTCTCTGCCACCTCACCGTCGGAGGTAACCAGCCCGAGGTCAAGGGCCTTCTGGTAGATGATCTCCCTGACCACCAGGTTCGATACTACCTGCCTCTTTACAACCCTTTCTACGTCAGGGTCACCGAGTATGTCTGAGTATCTCAGGAGCTCGTATCTGAACTCTCTCAGGGTTATACACTCGCCGTTCACAACAGCCACACAACCCTTCTTGCCGAACATCTGCTTTATATCAGCGACGGTGAACATCCAGAAGAGGAAGGACACGGAGGCGATGGCTATTATTAAAGCAGCCAGTTTCTTGTGTCTTAGGACTATTGAATACATAGCTTTTTTGGTGGCGGCGGGAGGACTCGAACCTCCGACCTGGGACTTATGAGATCCCCGCTCTAACCAACTGAGCTACGCCGCCTTAGTATAAAATTATACACAGTCATGGACCCGATCAGAACCCACACCCTTGCGGACAGGGAGCTATGCGGTGAACCTCTTGAGGTAATGTCAGGATACTCAAAGGTCCGTCTTAGAACAACAGAAAGGATGAAGGTGGATGACAAAGGTCTCATACACGGAGGGTTCATATTCTCCCTGGCAGACCTCAGTTCAATGCT
>JAJRQX010000005.1 GCA_024280065.1 Aquificota bacterium | reverse complement strand
GTTTCCTGACCTCCCCGACATCTCCTTTGATTACGCCATCCTTGAGAAGACCGAGAACATTGCGGTCGTTCCCTTAAACGCCGGCTGGAGCGACGTTGGTTCTTGGAAGGCTATCTACGAGAACATGGATAAGGACGATGCCGGAAACGTCAGGATAGGAAGCACGGTCACTATAGACACCGAGGGGTCCCTCATCTTCTCCGAGGGGAGCAGGCTTCTTGCCTGCATAGGTGTTAAGGACTGCCTGATAATAAACTCCGAGGACGCAACCCTAGTTATGGGCAAAGGAGAAGCCCAGAAGGTAAGGCAGGTGGTCTCCCTACTGAAGGAGAGAAAGGACAGAAGGGTGTATGAGGCCCTTACCACATTCACACCCTTCGGTAAGACGGTCCTGCTTGATGAAGGGAAAGGTTACAGGATAAAGAAGGTGATCGTAAAACCGGGGGAGGGACTCCCCATGAGAATGCACCACCACAGGACGATGCACTGGATAGTCCTCAGGGGAACGGCAAAGGTCACCCTGGAGGACAGGACCTTTTTCGTCCACGAGAACGAGAGCTTCTTCATAAAGAGGTCCCAGCCCTACAGGATAGAGAACGTTGGTAGGATACCCCTTGAGATGATAGAGGTTCAGAGCGGCGAGTATCTCGGTGAGGACGATGAGGTTCTGCTCAGTTCAGGTTGAACAGTTTCTTGAGCTCCTTTATCTCGTCCCTTAGCCTCGCAGCCTTCTCAAACTCCCAGTTCTTGGCGGCCTCCCACATCTCCCTTTCAAGCCTGTCTATCTTTCTGATGAGGTCTTCTTCCGTGTTTATATCCTTGGGTATTGACGCGGGGAGCTTGACGAAGTCCAGGTCCTCAAGGGCGAGAAGGTCCTTAACGGGCTTCACCACGCTCCTCGGGGTTATGCCGTGGGCCTCGTTGAACCTCCTCTGGATCTCCCTTCTCCTGTTGGTTTCCTCTATCGCCCTCTTCATGGACCCGGTTATCCTGTCCGCGTACAGTATGGCCTTGCCGTTCACGTTCCTTGCGGCTCTTCCTATCGTCTGTATAAGGGAGGTGTAGCTCCTCAAAAAACCTTCCTTGTCCGCCTCAAGGATGGCGACCAAGGACACTTCGGGCAGGTCAAGACCTTCCCTCAGGAGGTTAACACCGACTATAACGTCTATGGTTCCTTCTCTTAGCTCCTTCACTATCTTCGCCCTCTCTATGGCGTCAAGGTCCGAGTGCATGTATTTGGCCTTTATCCTTCTCTCTAAAAGGTAGTCAGAGACCTCCTCGGCGAGCCTCTTGGTTATGGTGAGGACCAGAGCCCTCTCCCCCCTTCTCTTCCTCTCCCTTATCTCCTTAACCAGGTCTTCAAGCTGGTTCCTCGTAGGCCTCACCTCAACCTCGGGGTCAAGTAGGCCGGTAGGTCTGACTATCTGCTCTACCACATGACCCTTAGACCTCTCAAGCTCCCACTCTCCCGGAGTCGCTGAGACGTATATGACCTGGTTTATCCTCTCAAGGAACTCCTCAAACTTGAGGGGCCTGTTGTCAAGGGCGGACGGGAGACGCCACCCGTACTCAACGAGCTTCTCCTTCCTTGATCTGTCACCGTTGTACATAGCCCTTATCTGGGGTATGGTCATGTGGGACTCGTCAACTATAAGGAGGAAGTCCTCAGGGAAGTAGTCAAGGAGGGTGAAGGGCGGCTCTCCCGGCTTTCTACCGTCAAAGTATCTTGAGTAGTTCTCTATACCCTTGCAGTGGCCTATCTCCCTTATCATCTCTATATCGTGCATAGTCCTTTGGTAGAGCCTCCTGGCCTCAACGTCCCTTCCCTGTCTCTTGAACCACTCCACCCTCTCGCGGAGGTCCTTCTCTATCTCCTCCAGAGCCTTCTCTACCGTGGGTCTCGGAGCTATATAGTGGGATGCGGGAAAGAGGGTGAACTCCTCAACCTCCTGTATGATATGCCTGTTGAGGGCATCCATTATCAGTATTCTCTCCACCTCGTCGTCCCATAGCTCAACCCTAACCATCTGGTCCTCAGAGTTTGATGGAATTATCTCTATGGCGTCTCCCTTAACGGAGAAGGTGGCCCTCCTGTATGCATACTCGTTCCTCTCGTATCCCATCTCAACGAGCTTTCTGAGGAGCTTGGTCAGACTTATCCTCCCTCCCCTCACGAACCTAACCTTAAGGCTCTGGTAGTGTTCTGGAGACCCGAGGCCGTATATGCATGAGACGGAAGCCACAACTATTACGTCCCTCCTCTCAAGGACCGAAATCGTTGCGGAATGCCTGTATCTTTCAAGGACCTCGTTTATGCTGGCATCCTTCTCTATGTATAGGTCCTTCTCGGGTATGTAGGCCTCTGGCTGGTAATAGTCGTAGTAGGAGATGAAGTATTCCACCGCGTTCTCGGGGAAAAGTTCCTTAAACTCCCTGTATAGCTGGGCTGCAAGTATCTTGTTGTGAACCACAACGAGTGTTGGCCTGTTCCACCTCGCTATGACGTTAGCTAAGGTGAAGGTTTTCCCTGTCCCCGTTGCTCCGAGCAGGACCTGCTCCTTTACGCCTTTCTCCAAGTTCTCAAGGAGCTGTTCTATGGCCTTCGGCTGGTCTCCTGCGGGTTTTAGGTCCGTGATTAGCTTGAAGCCTTGCTCTTTTACCTTCATCAGATAATTAGTTTACCTCCACGATGAGGTTCCCGAACCTGTCCACCACTGCCACAGCATGAGGTGGTATGAAGGTAGTTGAGGAGTATTCAACAACTACAGCCGGACCTTCAACCACGTTGCCCCATAGGAGCCTCTCCCTCTCGTAAACCCCTGCCTTCACCCACTTACCCTCAAGGAAGACCTCTCTCTCGCCTAGGAGAGCTCCTGACGGGTCCTCCCTTGCCTTCTCCTTGAAGAAAGGCAGTTCAGGCTTGGGTGTACTTCCTACTGCCCTCACCCTGAGGTTCACTATCTCCCCCTCGGTGGAGTGTCTGTATCCGTAAGCTCTCTCGTGCTCCCTGTGAAAGTTCTCCTCGTAGTCCTCCGAAAAAGGGACCATAAGCTCATAGGACTGACCTCTGTATCTCATATCAAGAAACAGGTCCAGCAAGATCTCGTCCTCCTTAAAGCCCTCCTCCCTCATCTCCTCAATGGCTCTGCTTATGAGTGGCTGGAACATGTCTCTTAACGTCCCGTAGTTGACCTCTGAACCTGTCACCATCACAGTTTTTGAGTAGTCCTTCACCACGTCCGCTACCACCAAACCCACTGCGGAGAGTATCCCGGGGTTTTTGGGGATCAGGACCTTCGGTATCCCGAGGGACCTGGCGAGTGATACCGCATGAAGACCGCCCGCGCCTCCGAAGCTCACAAGGGTAAACTCCCTCGGGTCATAGCCCCTCTCAACTGACACCTTTCTCAAGGCCCTCTCCATGTTGGACTCAACAATCCTGATGACAGCCTCCGCCACCTCGTAAGGATCCGCCGAGAGCATACCGGCAAGATCTTCCATGAAGGGCCTTACCCTCTCGGGGTGTATCCTCATATTCCCGCCGAGGAAGTATTCCGGCACAAGCTTTCCCGTGAAGAGGTTTGCGTCCGTGACGGTTATCTCCTCACCCTTACCGTAGCACACGGGTCCTGGGTCCGCTCCCGCACTCTTGGGTCCCACCCTGAGGACACCTCCCTCGTCCACGTAGGCTACCGAACCTCCGCCGGCACCTATGGTGTGGACCTCAACCATCGGGACCCTGATCGGCACTCCCCCTATCCTCGCCTCGGTTGTTATCCCCGGCCTACCGTCCACAAGGGAGACGTCCGTTGAGGTACCTCCCATGTCGAAGGTGATTATCTTCTCTATACCTGCCTTCTTTGCCACATAGGTGGCCCCTATCACACCCCCCGCCGGTCCGGAGAGTATGGTCCTGACCGCTTGACGTTTTACAACTTCAGGTGATACTATACCACCGCTTGACTGCATGACCCTGAGTGTGTCACCCTTTGGAAGCTTTCCCTCAAGGTGGGAGATGTAGCCCTCCATCTTGGGTGATACATAGGCGTTCACAACGGTGGTTGACATCCTCTCAAACTCCCTGAACTCAGGGAGTATCTCATGGGATAGGGAGACGTGTACGCCAAGCCTTCTGATGAGCTCACCCACCTTCTTTTCGTGCTCTGGATTAGCGTATGAGTGAAGAAGGCAGACAGCGACCGCCTCAACACCGAGGTTTTTGAGCTTCTCCGTCAGTTTTTCAAGCTCTTCAAGGTCAAGGCCTTCAAGGACGTTCCCCTTTTTATCCAGCCTGCCCCTTATACCGAACCTGAGCTCCCTCGGAACAAGAGGTTCCTCCCTCCTGTATCTTAGGTCGTAGAGCCTATCCCTCGTCTGCCTGCCTATCTCTATCACGTCCTCAAAACCCCTGTTGGTTATGAGGGCTACTCTGGCTCCCTTCCTTTCAAGGAGGGTGTTTGTGGCGACCGTTGTCCCGTGGACTATCCTCCTGCCAGATCCGCCTATCATGGAAAGACCTTTAAGGACCGCCTCCGCCGGGTTTTGGGGTGTGGAAGGGACCTTAAGGACCTTCCACTCCCTCCCATCAAGGTAGACGAAGTCGGTGAATGTCCCGCCCGTATCAACCCCTACGATCATCTATATTTACCTCCAGCTCGGAAGCCAGGTCCTTTAAGTCCTCAAGGCCCTTCACGTCCGTCGGCCTCATCTCAAGGATTATCCTTCTCACATCTGCGAACCTCTCCTCTATCATCTGAAGATAGACCCTCTCCTGAGACCTCCTCCTCTCCAGAAATTCCCCGCCAACCCCTTTCGGGATCACCTTGTTCACTATCAGGCAGGGGACGTCTATCCCTATGGACTTAAGATCCCGAACGAGCCTCTCCGTCTCAAGGACGGACAGCTTCTCGGGGTTTAAGACCGGTATGAAGACGGTCTCGTCGGACAGGATGATCTCGGAGAACCTTCCGAGCCTCTCCCTCCTCTCCCTGAGGGTGCGGAGTGCTTCTGGGGTTCCCTCACCTATTCCGGCTATCTTCTTGAACTCCTCCGCCCTTAGTTTCCTCTCAAGGACCTCCTCCATCCACTTCCCTATCCTGCTCACGGTCTTGAGCATGGCGAGAGAGTGTCCCGTAGGTGCGGTATCTACCACGAAGCAGTCAAAGTCTTTCCACCCATCCGTTATCCTCCGAGAAAGGGCATCAACCACAGCAGCCTCCTCAACACCCGGCGTGTGCTCAACCGAGCGGAAGACCTCCCTTATCTGGTCAAGGACTTCAGGGCTTACTACCCTTTCCACCGTCTTCAGGGCCATTTCAATGTGAGACTTTATCTCCTCCTTGGGATCTATCTCCGTAGCTACGAGGCCGGGTACCACCTCTTTCAGGTCTCCTCCTATGTCTACACCGAAGATGTCCGACAGAGAATGGGCGGGGTCCGTTGAGATTATCAGGACCCTCCTTCCCTTCCTGGACAGGATGAGGGAGAATGCTGAGGATACCGTCGTCTTCCCGACTCCGCCTTTACCACCAAAGAAGTACACCTTCTTCCCGAACATGGCTAAAGACCTATTACCTTACCCACAAGATCTCCCGCGAAGGCGACCATTAAAAATCTGGGAAACCTTCCCAGGAAGGAGGCTATGAGAAACGGGACCCTCGGCATCTCAAAGATCCCTGCGAGCCAGCAGACCGCCTTAAAGGGGACAGGGGTTACGGCCCCGATCACAACCGCCCAGACACCGTATCTTGCGAAGAGGTTCTCACCCTTCAGGAAGTAAGACTCACCTATGATCCTCTTTACCACACGCTCACCCAGGACAGATCCGAGGGTGTGTGCGGTAAAGCCCCCCAGAACGCTCGCAACAGTGGCTACGAGGGCTGCCGTGACAGGATCAAGACCAAATGCGGACCCTCCTGCTATGAAAGGGTCAGGGGGAACAGGCTGTATGATGCTCTCTGTGAAGGATATAAAGAATATACCTGCGTATCCGTAGCTTAGGACAACTTCCCTGGCTACAGACTCTAAGGACTCCAACATAGGCTAAAATATTAAACCATGTCCGCGATAGTTGAGATAAGGGCGAGAGAGGTCCTTGACTCAAGGGGAAACCCGACCGTTGAAGCTGAGGTGGTCCTGGAGAGCGGGGCTGTCGGGAGGGCAATTGTTCCCAGCGGTGCCTCAACCGGAGAGAGGGAGGCCCTTGAGCTGAGGGACGGGGAACCTTCAAGGTTCAGAGGTAAGGGGGTACTCAAGGCGGTTGACAACATAAGGGGTGAGATCGCCAGGAGGATCGTCGGCATGGAGTCACTCAGCCAGAGGGAGATAGACGAAGCACTCATAGACCTTGACGGGACACCGAACAAGAGCAGGCTCGGGGCAAACGCTATACTCGCGGTGAGCCTTGCGGTTGCAAGGGCAAGTGCGGAGGAACTGGGCATACCCCTCTTCCTCTACCTTGGAGGCCTGAACGCAAGAAGACTTCCCGTTCCGCTGATGAACCTGATAAACGGCGGTGCACACGCGGACAATCCTCTTGATATTCAGGAGTTCATGGTAGTTCCCGTCTGCGGCGGAAGTTTTAAGGAGGCTTTAAGGGCGGGCGTTGAGGTCTTTCACACGCTCAAGGACATACTAAAGTCAAAGGGCCTCTCCACCAATGTGGGGGACGAGGGAGGGTTTGCACCTGAGCTCAGGAATACCTCCGAAGCTCTTGATACACTAATGACAGCCATAGAGAAGGCGGGCTACAAACCCGGTGAGGACATCTTCCTGGCCCTTGACGTGGCGTCATCGGAGCTCTTCTCGGAGGGCTATTACCACATTGAGGGCAAGAAGCTCGGGACCGAGGAGATGATAAGGTTTTACGAGGATATGCTAAGGAACTACCCGATAGTCTCCATAGAGGACCCCCTCTCCGAGAACGACTGGGAGGGTTGGGTGAACCTGAGCAGAGCTTTGGGAAAAAGGGTCCAGCTCGTAGGGGACGACCTCTTCACCACCAACCCTGAGGTCCTCAGAAAGGGCATAGACCTCGGTGTTGCCAACTCAATACTGATAAAGCTCAACCAGATAGGAACACTTACCGAGACCATGGACACCGTAATGATCGCCAAGGAGAACGGCTACACAGCCATAGTTTCCCACAGGTCTGGTGAGACGGAGGACACCTTCATATCCCACCTCGCGGTTGCCCTGAACACAGGTCAGATAAAGACCGGATCAGCCTCCAGGACAGACAGGATGGCAAAGTATAATGAGCTCATCAGGATAGAGGAAGAGCTAGGTTATGGAGCGGAGTTCCGGGGAAAGGAGGAGTTCAGAAGATTTCTTGGTAATTAGGAGGTTAGCCTACGGTTTTCTTGGACTTGCTGTCCTGAACACCTTTGCTAACCTCTTCCTCTCGGAGCTGAACCTCCACAAGGTGATAAGGCTTAGGGAAGCTACCGATAGGCTGGAGAAGCTCCTGGAGACGGAGAGAAGGAAGAACGAGGAGCTGAAGTCAATCTACAACAAGGTGAAAGCCAACCCCAGGTTTTACAAAGAGAAGTTCGTGAGGGAATATCTGCTCATGTTTAAAGAGGGAGAGAAAGTCATCCCCCTCCCCGAGAGGCTCTGGTATAAGAAGTAGCTACCTGGTGACCTCTTCCAATTTCCTCGCAGCCGCGTAGAGTACAGCCTCCGCCACCACACCCCCATCCACCTTCGCCACGCCCTTCATCTTTGATAAGGTCCTCTTAAGGGAGATCACCTCAAGCTCCAGGACGAGCTGGTCTCCGGGGAACACGGGCTTTTTGAATCTGGCACCGTCCACCCCTGCAAAGACAACAGCATACTTGCCTATCTCCAGCTTAAGGGACTTTATCATAAGGATACCACCCACCTGGGCCATAGCCTCAAGGACGTAAACACCCGGGAAGAGAGGAAAGCCCGGGAAGTGTCCCTGAAAGTAAGGTTCGTTCACGGAGACGTTCTTAAGGCCCACTATCCTCTTACCCTCCTCAAACTCAAGGATCCTGTCCACGAGCAGGAGGGGGTACCTGTGGGGCAGTATCTCCATTATCTCCAGAGCGTTCATGAGCTTAATTATCTAACAATCAGATCTCCTTTGCAAGTTCCCGCTAAAATATTCACATGCTTCAGATTTTCTGTATTTTTCTGTTTATACCCGCGGTAGCCCTCACCCTGACCCTCGGAACCATCACGGACAGACCTTCCAAATACTATCCCAAGTACAGAGCCCTGGCATCTTACATAGGCAAAAAGCTTGCGGAAGTTGGGTTTGAGGAGGATGTGAAGGTAAGGTTCGCAAGGAACATAAGACACATGATAGACCTTATGAAGAAAGGGGAAGTGGATATCTTCATAGACAGCGTATACCCGGTACTGGCGGTCTGCGGTGAAGCACAGTGCAGACCGGTCCTCGTAAGGTGGAAGGACGGTGTGAGGTCTTACAGATCCGTTATCTTTGTCCGTACGGATTCTCACATAAAGGACTTAGCAGACCTTGAGGGTCTTAAAGTGGCCTTTGACGCACCATACTCCACATCAGGCTACCTTCTCCCCAAAGCCATGCTTAGAGATGAAGGTTTAAGGCTCATTCGTCTTAGGGATATCTACGATGAGGTCCCGGGAGGTTATGTGGGATACTTGTTCGCAGGGCAGGAGGAGAATGTGGTAGCGTGGGTTTATCTCGGAAAGGTGGATGCGGGAGCCATAGACGACCACAGACTTAAGGAGCTTTCAAAGGGAAAAAATGTCTTCAGAATAGTGAAGACCTCCTGGGAGTTCCCGAGGCACATAGTTTCCTTTTCCAAAAACCTCAACCCTTCCCTTGCAGCTTTGCTTGAAGATATCCTCACCTCCATGGACACGGACCCGGAAGGTTCCGAGGTCCTTGAGACCTTTGACAGGACAGCCCGTTTTGAGAAACTGACCGAAGAAGACCTTAAAAGGCTGAACTTACTTAGGAACATGATGAGATGAGGTTCAGGAGAAAACTCCTCCTTGCAACTATAACTCCTTCCTTCTTTGCCCTAACGGTTCTCTTCCTGCTCCATGTGTATTCCACCTTCAGAGAAGTGAGGGAGGTGGCAGTGAGCGAGGGGACACACTTTACAGAAAGCGTCTGCACCTACATTGCGGACTTCATGTATTACGGTGATTACGACAGGGTAGCCCGCTGGCTCAGGTCCATACCCGCCCGGAACATAGAAGACATACTGGTGGTCAGCCCCGAGGGTACTCTGATAGCCTCAAAGAGGGAGGGTCTTGTTCTTTTTAAAAAGTACGAGGACTTTGACAAGCTGAGGGGGATCTCTGGAGTTAAGGTGGAGGAGGATCTCCTGAAAGGCCTGTTTGTATTCGCAGGACCTGTGAAGCTGAACGACCAGATCCTCGGCTACGTCGTTTCCTATCAGAGTTTTGAGGACCTGAAGATCCTGGTTAAGGAACACTCCCTCAGCTTCGCTCTTACGGTGGCGATACTTATGATGCTCTCCTATATGGTGGCATATCTCGTATCCAGCAGGGTGTCCAACCACATAAAGGTAGCCCTATCCTACCTGAAGGCGGTATCCGAAGGGAGGTTTGATCTTCCGCCCTCACCAAGAACAGGAGATGAGTTTGAGGACCTCTTTGAAGGTATAAGGAGTATGGCAGGCAGGCTTAAGGAAATCCACGTGTCAAGGGACTTTTACCAGAACCTCATAAACTCCCTCGCTGAAGGTATAATGGTTGTGGACGGGGAGGGGAGGATACTGGAGGCGAATCTAGCGGTCTGTAGGATAATAGGTTGCCCTGAGGAGGAGATAAAGGGGAGACACGTATCGGAGTTGGATCCAGAGCTTCATGACCATATAGTCTTCCTCCTGAAGGAAGCAGGAGAAGGACGGAGGGTGGCAAGAAGGATCAGGATAAGGACCAGAAAAGGAGAGGACCTTTATATCTTCGCCTCCGTCAGCGTCTATGACGAACTCTACATACTTCTCCTCAGCGACATTACCAAGATAGCCAAGTATGAGGAAAAGCTCAGGGAACTCGCCGAAAAGGACCACCTCACCAAGGTCTACAACCGCCGTATGTTTGAGAGTTTCCTGAAACATGAGATGGAGAAGGCAAGCAGGTACAGGAGACCTCTTTCCCTGATCATGTTTGATATAGACCACTTCAAGAGGATCAATGACACCTACGGACACCAGGTGGGTGACGAAGTTCTGAGGAGGCTTGCGGACCTCGTGAGGAGGAACCTGAGGAAGACCGATATATTCGCCAGATGGGGAGGGGAGGAGTTCATGATACTCCTGCCGGAAGCTGACATCTCCAGCGCGTCAAAGCTCGCTGAAAGGCTGAGAAGGACCGTGGAGAGTGCGGACTTCGGTAGGGTGGGTAGGATAACGGTCAGCTTCGGTGTTACCGAGATGAGGAGAGGTGACTCTCTGGATGCGATAATAAGCAGAGTTGACAGGGCCGTTTACGAAGCCAAGAGGAAGGGCAGGAACAGGGTAGAGGTTGTGACTTAGATGTCAAAGATGATCTCGGCAAGATAGTTTCTCCCCTCCTTCTCAACCCTCAGCCTGTGGTAAGTCGCAGCTTTTATGACAAGCTTTGATGTGTGCCTCCGTGGGTCAAACCTCTCGCCCCCCAGCCTTACCACCACCCTGTCCTTTTCCAGCTTAAGGACCTCACACTCGGAGGCAACAAACCCTTTACTCTCGTGGAGGATAAGGATCTTGTTTATCAGGTCCGCTATTAGGAAAGGCATGGAGGCCTCTACCTCTACTGTATGGTGATCCTTCACCCTCACCCTCTCTATGTCCGTTATCTCGTTGAATGTCGCTAAAACCGCCTTGCAGATGAGATCCTCAAGGCTGCTTCCCCTCACCCTTATACCAGCGTCCGCTGTGATGTCGTCTATGGTCTCATAAAACATCTCTTTTATAATACGGCAGGCGGTGGGGAGGAAGTGCCTGACTCTGGCTTTGGGTTTAGTAGCGATCCTCGGAACCATGCTTATGCTCACCGACCCCGCAGGGCTCCTGAAGGCGGAACCAAGGCAGGTATCAGAGAGGGTCTGGGTAGGTCCTTACATGGACCCGCAGGAGCTGCTCTTCTTCTTGGAAGAAAATAACATAAAGATAGTCATATCTTTACTTGATGAGGATCTCGTCTACGAGAGGAGGCTCTTTGTAAGGGAATACAGATACCTCACACCGCTGGGTATCAGGGTATTCACCGTTCCCATTAAGCCCTTTATGAGGGACGATCTTAAGGTAAGGCAACTTGAAGCTCTCCTGAAGGTGACCAGACCTGCCAGGGTTTATGTCCACAGTTACCTAGGCAGGTTCAGGGTGAAGCTGGTTGAGGAGATACTCGGTAATGTTCCGTGATACCCGATCTTGCCTGGAGGTCCTTAGGGCTACAAAATTATATCTATGGGCAGGAAATACTTCATAAAGACCTTCGGATGCCAGATGAACTTTAACGATTCTGAGAGAATAAGGGGTATACTGAAAACTCTGGGCTACGAGCCTACAGACAACTGGGAGGAAGCGGACCTCATACTCATAAACACCTGCACCATAAGGGAAAAGCCGGACCAGAAGGTCCTCTCTCACCTCGGTGAGTACAGGAAGATAAAGGAAAAGAACCCAAGGGCCCTCATAGCGGTAGCGGGATGTCTCGCCCAGAGAGCTGGCTGGGAGCTTGTAAAAAAAGCACCTGTCATAGACATAATGTTCTCTTCCTTCAACATGCACCAACTACCAGAGCTCATAAACCAGGCTCAGGCGGGCTACAAGGCTATAGCTATACTTGATGAACCCCCCGAGGACGAGGACAGGGTCTGGGAGTTCCCAACCGAGAGGGACAACAAATACTGTGCCTACGTGACAGTGATAAAGGGCTGTGATAAGAACTGCACCTACTGTGTAGTCCCGAGAACGAGGGGAAGGGAGAGGTCAAGGCCTCTTGAGAGCATACTTGAGGAGGTGAAGAGGCTCGTTGATGATGGTGTTAGGGAGATACACCTCCTCGGTCAGAACGTAACCGCATGGGGTAGGGACCTTGAAAGGCAAAGGTCCTTTTCCGAACTCCTCTACGAGGTTTCAAAGATAGACGGGGTTGAGAGGATAAGGTTCACAACAGGACATCCCAGGGACCTTACCGACGACATAATAGACGCTATGGCGGATATACCCCAGGTCTGCAACGCCCTGCACCTGCCCGTCCAGTCGGGGTCGGACAGGATACTCGCACTGATGGACAGGGGTTACACCAAGGAGTTCTACCTTGATAGGATAGAGAAGCTCAAGGAAAAGGTAAAGGGTATAGCCCTGTCAACCGACATAATAGTGGGCTTTCCCACCGAGACGGAGGAGGACTTTGAGGAGACACTGGATGTGGTCAGGAGGGTCCGATACGATCAGATCTTCTCCTTCAAGTTCTCCCCGAGGCCAGGAACGCCCGCGGCCAGTATGGAAGGTCAGGTCCCTGACGAGGT
>JAJRQX010000077.1 GCA_024280065.1 Aquificota bacterium | reverse complement strand
GGATACTGAGGACCTTTGGCCTTTTTCTCTTTGGAGCGGAGGCTCTAAGGATGAAGAAGAAGGAACTCCTTAAAAGATGCTTAGATTAAAATAAGGGTCATGGTGGTAACCAGGTTCGCTCCCAGCCCGACCGGATATCTTCACCTCGGGAATGCTAGAACCGCAATCTTCAGCTACCTCTTCGCGAGACACCACGGGGGCAAGTTTATACTGAGGATAGAGGACACGGACAGGGAGAGGTCAAAAAAAGAGTACGAGGAGTCCCTTGTGGAGGACCTAAGATGGCTTGGTCTTGACTGGGACGAGTTCTACAGACAGTCTGAGAGGTTTGATATATACAGAAAGTATGTGGACCAGCTCCTTGAAAAGGGTTATGCCTATCCCTGCTTCTGCACGGAAGAGGAGCTCGAGAGGGAAAGGAGGGAGGCGGAGCTAAAAAAAATCCCTTACAGGTACTCGGGTAGGTGCAGGAACCTGACTGAGAGAGAGGTAGAACGCCTTAAGGCTGAGGGAAGACCTTACGCCATCAGGTTCAGGGTCCCGGACGGGAGGACCGTCGTCTTTGAGGACCTCATAAAAGGTAAAATAGCTATAAACGTTGATGATTTCGGAGACTTCATAATAGTCAGGAGCGACGGGACACCCACATATAACCTCGTAGTTGTAATAGACGATGCCCTTATGGGTGTGACCCACGTCCTCAGGGGGGAAGACCACATCTCAAACACGCCCAAACAGATCCTAATATATAAAGCCCTCGGCTTTGAACCCCCCAGCTTCGCCCACCTTCCCGTCATACTTGGACCCGACAGAAGTAAACTCTCCAAGAGGCATGGGGCTGTTTCTGTAGCCAGCTACAGGGAAGAGGGCTATCTGCCTGAGGCCCTCTTCAACTACCTGTGTTTACTCGGCTGGACCCCTCCATCCGGGGATAGGGAGGTCTTCTTAAAGGAGGAGCTTATAGAGATCTTTGACCTCAAGGACGTTAACAGGTCACCCGCGGTCTTCAGCGTGGAGAAGCTGAGGTGGATGAACGGCGTCTACATAAGGGAAGTGGTCTCAAGGGAGAGGCTCTACGAGGCAGCCCTCCCCTTCCTGAAGGAGGCGGGATACCCTGTGGAGGACAGAGAGTATGTAATGAAGGTCCTTGAACTCACGAGGGACGCCTACGAGACCTTTAAGGAGATGGTAATAAGGTTGAGACCCTTCTTCGTGGACGAGGTGGAGATACCTGAGAACCTGATGAACCCGCTCAGGGATGCCAGGGATGTCCTCTCTGAGTTCCTGAAGAGGCTTGAAGGAGCTGACCTCTCATCTCCCGATAAGGTTAAGGAGTTTGTAAAAGGTATCATCAGAGACATGAACCTAAAGCCCAGACAGGTCTGGCATCCCCTCAGGGTAGCCCTTACGGGTGAGGAGGAGGGTGTGGGTGTGGACATACTTATGTCCGTCCTCCCGAAGGAAAAGTTGAGGTCAAGAGTTGAGAGGGTCCTATCATGCTTAGGGTGATGTACTTCTCAATACTGAAAGAGAAGGTGGGTTTGAAGGAAGAGGAGATAGATTTTAAAGGTCCTGTGGGAAAGCTGAAGGAGGTCCTCAAGGAGAGACATCCCGAGATAGGGGACCTCCTTGACAGGGTCAGGTTCGCTGTGAACGAGGAGTATGTGGGTGAGGACCACTACCTTGAGGGCAACGAGAAGGTCGCCCTTATACCTCCTGTGAGCGGTGGCTAAATGAAAAAGGCCCTCCTGATCCGCCTCTCATCCCTCGGCGATGTGGTTCTGACTTCCGTCGTCTTTGACCCCCTTCTTGAGGCTGGATACAAGCCATACCTCCTGACCTTCAGACCCTACGACACCCTCTTTAAGGATGACCCGAGGGTGAAGGTGATACCAGCAACAAGAGAGGGGTTAATGAGTAAAGAACTCCTGAGGAGGTTAAAGGAGGAGGGGTTTGACATCTTCGTAGATCTCCACAGGAACCTCAGGACCTTCCTGCTCAGACTCCGGCTGATGGGGAGGTGGCTATCGTACAGAAAGGAGGCACTGAGGAGACGCCTCGCCATACACTTCCGTAGGTTCAGAACTTCCTTCTACGTCCCTGAGGCGTATCTTTCGGCCCTGAAGCCGCTCGGTATAAATGGGAGACCCTTCCCGAAGATACTGGTCTCAGAGGAGAGGCTGAGAAAGGTCTCCCTTCTTCTTCCGAAGGAGGACTTTGTAGTCCTGGCCCCAGGAGCAAGATACAGGAAAAAGAGGTACCCTTACTTTGGTGAAGTGGCAAAGATGCTGAAGTCCGAAGGTCTTGGGGTTGTCTGGGTAGGGGACTCGGGAGAAGGTATGCTTGTGGAAGGACCTGGCCTGAACCTGTGCGGGAAGCTGAACCTTCCCGATGTGCTGGCCGTAATAAAGCTTGCCAAACTCTTCTTGGGTAACGACTCAGGCCTCCTCCACTGTGCGAGGGCGGTGGGGACAAAGGCTGTCCAGATATACGGCGGGACCCACCCGACCTTAGGGTTCTCGCTCTACCCCGAGGAAGGTAAAGTCCTGATAAAGGGTCTGACATGTCAGCCCTGTGATCTCCACGGGAAGGGAAGCTGCAGGTTCGGAGACTACAGGTGTCTGGAAATAGATCCCGAGACCGTTTATAGGGAGATTATGAAACTCCTCAGAAAAGATCCGTAGGAGAAGACAGATATTCACATAAGAGGGAGGTGGAGAAGATGAGTCTACTTGAAAGACTTATACTCAAAGACAGACTTACCCAGAGGGAAAAGGTGGCTATCCTTAGGGACCTCCTCAAAAGGGAGATGGAGATCCTCAACGAATACTGCAGGCTCAACGACAGGATACCGAAAGAATACGCCCTTGAGCTGTGCCACCTCCACAATATAAAGAAGGTGAACATAGCGAGGCTCCTGTCAATGATACGCCACTACGACCCTGAGTTCATGGAGGTCTTGATAAACACAGACCCGAGGGTGAGAAAGTTCATATCCTACTATTTTGACTTCATGAAGAAACACCCCTACTACGAGGAGGTCCTTGAACCACAGAACCTCTTCGG
>JAJRQX010000076.1 GCA_024280065.1 Aquificota bacterium | reverse complement strand
GAAGCCCTTACTACCCTTCATCCTCACCTGACCGTCTATCTCAGAAACGACGTTCTCAGTTATCTTCTGACCTTTCTTTATGAACTGTCCGTGCCTGACGAGGATGAGCTCGTCCTTCTTCACAGGATACTTTCTGGTTTCGCCTGTCGCCATGTTGTAGACGATCACCTCATCCGCATCCTCGTAAATCTTGACGTATCCGTCTATCTCGGATATGATTGCGGGGTTTTTGGGCTTCCTCGCCTCAAAGAGTTCCTCAACCCTCGGTAGACCTCCCACTATATCCCTTACCTTCGCCATCTCCTTAGGTATCCTTGCGAGTATGTCTCCTGGCTTTACCTTGAACTTCTTGACCACGTAATACCTGTGCTGGATCTGGGTGTCCTCAGCTTCTGAACATGTCGGGCAGACGTGCCACTCAAGTTTGAGTTGGTCGGAGGGTATGTTGAGTATGGAGTTAACGGGGAGGTCGTAGGTAAGCTCCCTTCCGTCCTTGGTGATCACCACCACCCTGGGTGTGTGAAGCATGGCGTCCTTGGGCCTCATGAAGGAGATTATCGTAGCCGTCTTACCAGTGAGGGCGTCCCTCTCTTCCCTTACCGTAACGTCAAGGATTATATCCCTCAGCTCAACCTCTCCCTCTTCCTCGGCGATTATGTAGGTGTTGAAGGGGTCCCATTCGGCGAGGGAAGTGTTCTCCTTAACCTCCTTACCCTCCTCAACCAGTATCTTGGCTCCGTAGGGAACCGCGTGCCTCTCAACAACCCTCCCCTCCTCGTCCACTATGCCTATAGCACCCTCACGGGATATGTTGATCAGCTCACCAGCCCTGTTCTTTATGATCCTCAGGTTGTAGAACTTGACCTTACCTGGGGTCTCGTTCACCAAGACGTTCTGGACCTTCTGAGCTGTAGCAGCACCGCCTATGTGGAAGGTCCTCATGGTTAGCTGGGTCCCCGGCTCGCCTATGGACTGGGCTGCTATGATACCCACCGCCTCTCCCACCGAGACTATCTTCCTCTGGGAGAGGTCCCACCCGTAACACATCGCACATACACCCCTCTTAGCCTCGCAGGTGAGGGGAGACCTTATCCTGACCTTCTCTATGCCGGATCTTGTTATCTTCTCTGCCAGTTTCTCGTCTATGACTTCGTTCCTCTTAGCTATAACCTCACCTGTATAGGGGTCCTTGACGTCCTCCGCAAGAACCCTGCCGAAGATCCTGTCCTTGAGGGGCACCTTCTCCTCACCGCCCTCAACTATCGGTTCAACCTCTATGCCTTTAAGGGTCCCGCAGTCATGCTCGGTTATAGTTATGTCCTGCGCTACGTCCACGAGCCTCCTCGTGAGATAACCCGCGAAGGCTGTCTTAAGGGCTGTGTCCGCCAGGCCTTTACGGGCTCCGTAGGTGGAGATGAAGTACTCAAGGACAGAGAGCCCCTCACGGAAGTTGGAGATTATGGGCGTCTCTATGAACTCTCCCGAGTGCTTGGCCATTAGACCTCTCATACCAGCGAGCTGTCTTATCTGGTCCCTGTTTCCTCTCGCACCGGAGTTGGCCATCATGAATATTGGGTTGAAGACGCCCGGGAACTTCTTGCCGTTCTCTATCCTCTCTGACTTCTCTATCTCATCAAACATGGCCTTGGACACCTGGTTTGTAGCTTCGGACCAGATGTCAATTATCTTGTTATAGCGCTCCTTGTTGGTGATTATGTTGTTCACATACTGGTTCCATATATCATCGGTTGCCTTTAAAGCCCTATCTATTATCTCCTTCTTCACCTTGGGTACCTGAAGGTCGTCTATACCTATGGAGACCCCCGCCCTTGTTGCCATCTCAAAGCCGAGCTCCTTGAGGGCGTCCAGGAACTCAACCGTCTTCTCGTTACCTACCTGTATGTAGAGGTCCGTGATCAGCTTAGACAGGGACTTCTTGTCAAGGACCTGGTTCACGAAGGGAACCCCTTCGGGCATTATGGAGTTAAACAGAACCCTTCCCGGTGTGGTCTCTATCAGCTTTCCGTCTATCTTCACCTTTATCCTAGCGTGGATGTCCACCTTACCGAGGTCAAGGGCTTTCAGGACCTCCTTCCTTGAAGAGAAGACCTTACCCTCTCCCTTCCTTCCGGGTATAGGGTCCTGGGTCATGTAGTAGGTCCCTAAGATCATGTCCTGGGAGGGCATTGTCAGGGGCTTACCGTGGGCAGGAGAGAGTATGTTCTGGGTTGAGAGCATGAGTATGTAAGACTCAAGCTGTGCCTCTATACCGAGTGGGACATGGACGGCCATCTGGTCTCCGTCAAAGTCAGCGTTGAAGGGTGGGCACACGAGAGGGTGGAGCTTTATCGCCTTGCCTTCAACAAGGACCGGCTCAAAGGCCTGAATTGACGGCCTGTGTAGTGTGGGTGCCCTGTTGAGGAGAACCGGGTGTTGTTTTACCACCTCCTCAAGGCATTCCCAGACCTCGGGAGCTCTCTGCTCAACCAGCTTCTTGGCGTTCCTTATGGATGTGGCATAGCCCTTTTCCTCAAGCCTTCTGTAAACGAAGGGTTTAAAGAGTTCAAGGGCCATTATCTTGGGAAGGCCGCACTGGTGCATCTTCAGTTCAGGACCGACCACTATGACCGACCTTCCAGAGTAGTCCACCCTCTTCCCGAGGAGGTTCTGTCTGAACCTCCCCTGCTTCCCCTTCAGGTAGTCCGCCAAGGACTTGAGGGGTCTCCCGTTCTGCGTTATTGCCCCTCCTCTCCTCTTGGAGTTGTCTATGAGGGCGTCAACAGCTTCCTGAAGCATCCGCTTTTCGTTCCTTATGATGATCTCAGGTGCGTCCAGCTCTATGAGGCGTTTGAGTCTGTTGTTTCTGTTTATGAGCCTCCTGTAGAGGTCGTTGAGGTCCGAGGTAGCGAATCTTCCG
>JAJRQX010000075.1 GCA_024280065.1 Aquificota bacterium | reverse complement strand
ACTTCCTGAAGGGAGACATGCCCGACCTTAAATCTCTCAGGGAAAAGCTGAGATACCTCCCGGGGACATTCCTTGAGGAGAAGGAGGGGTGCTTCGCTATTCACTACAGGGCATTCAGGGGGAGCGAGGAGGTGGTGGAGCGTCTATTTGAGGAGTTCGTATCCCTAAACCCGCCCCTCAAGGTCATAAGGGGAAAGAAGGTCCTTGAGGCGGTTTACGGGGAGTTTGACAAGGGAAAGGGTGTGGAGAGATTTCTGGAGGCTGTAGGCTGGAACGGGGACGAGAAGGTCCTGTATATTGGAGACGACACAACGGACTTTGACGCCTTCAGGAAGGTCAAGGAGATAGGAGGGACCGCTGTTTATGTAGGTGAGGGGAGGCACCCCGATGCGGACATGAGTTTAAGGTGCGTGGAGGAGGTCTACGGGTTTCTCTCTTCCCTCAAGGAGGGTGAGTAGGACTATCAGGTAGTCCTTCAGGTGTCTGATTATGAGGAAGCTGTGCCTGACCCTCTCCCTCGCGTTCTCGCCGAGCCTTCTCCTTAGGTCACCATCGGCGAGGAGCTGTTTTACCCTGAAAGCGGTCCCCTCCGTGCTGTTTACAAGATATCCCGTGATACCGTGGATTATCTGCCTCCTTATCCCACCTATGTTGCTCCCCACGACGGGCTTCCCTTTCCACATGCCCTCCGACACAACGAGGCCGAAGCCCTCCCTGATGGACTTTTGTACTACAACAGCTGCCGCTCTCTGGAGGGCGTTTATCTCAAGGTGGCTATCAGGAGGGAGGTTGAGGACGTGTATATCCGGATCTTCCCCCTTAGCTTTGAGGACCTCCCTGTAGACCTCCTCACCCTCGGGGTCGTCCGAGGCGAAGGACCCGGCTAGGACCAGCTGACAGTCCATCCTCCTCTTCACTATCCTGTAGGCCTCTATCACACCGAAGGGGTCCTTCAGCCTGTCAAACCTTGACACCTGCAGAACTATCGGTTTCCCGGGATCTATGCCCAGCCTCTCAAGAGTAGACACCACGAAGTCCCTTTCAAGCTCCCTGTTTTTGTCGTGCAGTGGGTCTATGGAGGGGGGTATTATGAAGGTAGGGACCCTCACTCCATCCTTCACGAACTCAGGTATGTGGAATATGGCCGCATCGTATCCGTTTACGAACGTCTCTACGAACCTCCAGGTCTCCTCGTCGGGGGATGATACGTCTATGTGACACCTCCAGACCCACCTCTGGCCGGGCCTCTTCTTGACTATAAGTCCCAGGGGCTGGGGGTCGTGGATGAAGACTATGTCGTAGGGGTCCGTGTCCACACGGGACAGGTTCTCGTAGGTGTATCTCATGTAGGTGAGGATGTCCTCGTAGGAGAGTGAGACCTTATCAGGCATGTGGAGGAGGTTGTGGATCTTCTTAGTAACCCTGAAGAAATTCTCGTCTCCCCTTATCACCTCCCAGTGGCACTCTATACCGAGTTCGTTCATAAGGGGGACGAGCCTGTGGAGTATCTCGGCGACACCGCCGCCCACCTTCGTGGAGTTTACATGGAGGACCTTAACACCTCTCAGCTTTCTCGCTATCAGCTCAAGCTCTCTGAGTGTTCCACTGTCCGTAAACCTTGCGTATTCCTCAAGCATATCAGGACTCCAGTATCTTCAGGATCTCCTCCTTTACCCTGTAAAGGCTCGTGGAGAAAAGGTCTATACTGTTTATCTCCTCCGCCTTCTTCTCCTCCCCTATCTCCGCCAGCCATCTTGAGAAGTCGTTCATAGGTGAGCAGTGGACAAGCCTTGAGGTTATCAGATGGTAAAAGAGGGAGTGGATACCTACCCTCCTCAGACCCTCCCTGAACTCGCTCAGGTTCCTTGCGGTTATCCCGAGGTCCACAACCTTCCTTACGGTCCTTATGAAGTAGAAGGGTTTACAGAGCTTGTCAAAGGAGTAGCCCTCCCTCTCCAATATCCTTACCATCTCCTCCCTTATATCGGCCAGACAGACGCATCCTATAAGGTCAATGGCCGAGAACTTTTCCGCCAGGACGGGGAACCCGTTCTCCGCAAACCAGTAGGAGAAGCTGTTCCAGTAGTCCGTAGGGAAGAAGTGATACTCAAACATGTTCCTGTAGAGGTGGTAGTAAATGGTGTCATCGTCAAGCTCTTTAAGGGCTTTCAGAAAGGAACCGAGGGTATTAGCCTTAACGCCAGTATACTGGGCGGTCCACAGCTCCGATCTGAACCTGAACTCGGACATATAATAATGGTAAACCCTCAAGGGGGACGAGGATGCTCAAGGAGGGCGATAAAGCTCCCGACTTCTGCCTTAAGGGTATAGACGAGAAAGGTGAAGAGAGGGAGTTCCGCCTTAAAGACCTCCTCGGTAGAAAGCTGATCCTGTATTTCTACCCAAAGGACAACACGCCCGGATGCACCACGGAGGCCTGCGACTTCAGGGACAGCCTGAACGACCTCGTGAACAAGGGCTACAGGGTGGTGGGCGTTAGTCCGGACAGCCTGAGCTCCCACAAAAGGTTCAGGGAAAAATACAACCTCAACTTCCCCCTGCTGAGCGACCCTGACAAGAAGGTGGCGGAAGCTTACGGAGCATACGGGGAGAAGAAGATGTACGGCAGGGTGACCAAGGGTATAATAAGGTCAACATTTCTCATAGACGAGGAGGGGAGGATAGTAAGGGTATGGTACAACGTAAAGGCAAAGGGACACGTGGAGAACCTGAAGAGAGAACTGGGGATCTGAGGGAGAGGGTTGGGGAGATAATCAGACGTCTTGAGAGGGAGTACCCCAATCCCCGCCTTGAGCTTGAATACGATAACGCCTTCCAGCTTCTCATAGAGGCTATCCTCGCAGCCCAGGAGTCCGACAGGAAGGTGAACTCCATGAGGGAGGAGTTCTTCAGGAAGTACCCGGACCTAGAGTCCATAATCAGGACACCCCTAAACCAGCTTGAGAGGGACATAAGTAGCGTGAACTTCTACAGGAGGAAGGCTGAGCTGATCAGGAAGTGCTGTGAAGCACTCCTTAAAGACTTTGGCGGAGAGGTCCCGAGGACAGTTGAGGAGATGGTGAAGCTCCCCGGGGTGGGCAGAAAGACAGCCAACATGGTGATAGGAGGGGCCTTCGGCCTTCCAGCAATAATAGTTGACAGACACGTCCTCAGGGTGTCCCAGAGGATAGGTCTTACGAGGGAGAAGGACCCTGATAGAGTTGAGGTTGAGCTGAGGGACATAGTCCCGGAAGATAAGTGGACCTTGTTCTCCTTGCTCATCCTGAATCACGGGAAGAATGTCTGCACCGCGAGGGACCCCAGGTGCGGTGAGTGTGTCATATGCGACCTGTGTGATTCCTGTAAGGTGAAGATCTGAGATCCGATCTTATAACCTGAGGAGCTGCTATGCTGAGGAGGACGGTTTTCAGAGACCTTGACATCAACGTCCTGAACCTCCAGAACGTCCTTGAGGAGGTGAGGAGGAAGGGGATCACGGGCTACCTTAAGGTGGTTTACTGGGACAGCGAGGACTACCTTATCTTCGTTGAAGGTGAGCCCAGGAAGGCGGTCTCCATCAGTATGGACGAGAAGCGTCTTATGGGAGACCCCAGGACCTTTACGGTAAAGGGCAAAGAGGGGACGGCGAGCCTTATGGAGACCACCCTTGATGACTTGGTCGGTTTTCTTGAGAACAGACACCAGGTGGAGAGGGACGGGACACTCGTCCTTTTCCCCTACGGCACCCTGACCCAGGAACCCGTTTCCCTGACCTTCCTTGACGTAAACAGGGAGATGGAACTGGCCCACAGGAGCCACCTAACAGGCTACATAGCCTTCTACACCGAGGAGGACCTGATAGGTCTGGTCATATTCAGTGGGGGACAGCCCGTAGCACTGTTTGGAGGTAACGGT
>JAJRQX010000074.1 GCA_024280065.1 Aquificota bacterium | reverse complement strand
TACGGGGACCTCTATCTTCTCAACGTCCTCGTGGTATCTGTAAACCTGCATGGGTTCGGGCCTGTTCGGGTCCTGGAGGTGGGGGTAGTATCCCACGAAGCAGGCTATATCCTTCTTCTGCCTGCCCTTGGCTACCAGAAGTCTCAGGGAGTAAAAGCCTCCCCTTGTAAGTCCGTAAACGCAGACCTTCTTGGGATGTATGTCCTCCCTTGAAAGTGCGTAGTCAAGGACCTTCTCAGCATCGTCTTCAACCACAGGGTCGTGGTATATGGGGAACCTCTCTATAAACCTACCCGTGTAGAGGTCCGGAGCCACCACAACAAACCCTCTCGCAGCGAGCCTCTTGGCGTGGAGCTGGAAGAGGTCATCAAGCCCTCTCCTCCCGTGGAGGAAGAGAACACCGGGAAACTTCCCCTTCTGCTTCGGCCTTGCCACCATAACGGGTATCTCAACATCCTCGTTGTAGACGGTGACCCAGGTCACCTCTACCTCGTAGTTGGGAACGGGCTCTATATAACCCTCCTTCCACCACCTCTCGTCCCACCACCAAGCCTTCTCACCCCTCTCGTCCAGCTTCCTTATCAGGTTTTCAATGAACTCGTCTCCAAAGGAGAAGGAAAACACTACTGCCATCAAGATCAAAAGTGCCCTCATGGTCACCCCTCCTTACATAATAAAATAACCTGACAATGTTCAGGTTTGAGCTGAAGGCAGAGGACGGAAAGGCAAGAAGGGGAAGGCTGACCACACCCCACGGTACGGTTGAAACCCCCGTATTCATGCCTGTCGGAACCCAGGGGACAGTAAAGGCTATGACACCCGGACTCCTTGAGGAGATAGGTGTTGAGATGATCCTCGGAAACACATACCACATGTATCTGAGGCCGGGAGTTGAGGTTATAAAGGGGGCTGGCGGTCTCCACAAGTTCATATCCTGGAAAAGGCCCATCCTCACGGACAGTGGAGGCTACCAAGTCTTCTCCTTAAAGCACGGGAGGTTCGGAAATAGGAAGGCCAAGGTCAAGGTAACCGAGGAAGGCGTTGAGTTCAGAGACCATCTCGCAGGGGACCTTCATCTCTTCACACCCGAGATGGTGATCGGGGTTCAGGAAGCCTTCGGCTCGGACATAATCATGCCCCTTGACGAGTGCGTTGAGTATCCCGTTGATAGGTCCTACGCAAGGGAGGCCATGGAGAGGACTTTACGATGGCTTGACAGGAGCATAAAGGCTAAGAGGAGGGAGGATCAGGTACTCTTCGGCATAGTTCAGGGAGCTTTTTACGAAGACCTGAGGAGGGAGTCCGCCTTAAGGACAGTTGAGAGGGACCTTTTCGGCTACGCCATAGGGGGCCTTTCGGTGGGTGAGCCTAGAGAGGTTATGCTGGAGATAACTGCCCTCGTCTGCGAGCTTCTCCCCGAAGACAGACCCAGGTACCTCATGGGTGTTGGTAAACCCGAGGACATACTTGAGGCGGTCGCCCTCGGGGTTGATATGTTTGACTGCGTTGTCCCCACCCGCAACGCGAGAACGGGAACGCTTTACACATCACAGGGGGTTGTGAACATAAGACAGGAGAAGTTCAAAAGGGACTTCTCCCCTTTAGACCCCGAGTGTGACTGTTACACCTGCAGGAACTTCACAAGGGCGTATCTGAGGCACTTATTTGTCTCCGAGGAGATAACAGCCTACGTTCTAAACACCATACACAACCTCCGTTTTTACATGAAGCTCATGGAGGAGGTAAGAAGGTCCATAGAGAAGGGGAGGTTTCAGGAGCTAAGGAGGGAGCTCACCTCAAAGCTGACGTCCCGTCTGTAAAGGAAGAGGTTTACACCTCTGTTCATTGTCAGTAGGTCGTATGGGTTTATCTTCCGGAGGGTGTCTGCACGTATTACATACATATCAAAACCCAGCTTCGCTAAGAACTTAACGAACTCCGCGTAGTTCACACCTCCCCTTCTCATGTACTCCGGGGTAACTTCAAGGATCACAAAGTCTGTGAAGCTCAAAGTTCTTATGGCCCCCTTGAGGACCATATACTCAAACCCCTCAACATCTATTTTGATCAGCTTCACACGGTTTATACCCTCAGATCTCACAAAGCTGTCCAAAGTGGTCAGAGGAACCTTTATGAAACCGTAGTTGTAAATCGGCAGTGCGGAGTGTCTGCCCCTGTTCTTGTCGGGATAAATATAGAGGTTCACCTCTCCTTCTCTATCACCGATCGCTTTTCTGACAGGCTTTATGTTCCTTGCCTGATTAAGATCCATGTTTTTTAAAAGGAGCTCGTAGTTAAAGGGTTCGGGTTCAAAAGAGAAGACTTTGACCTCTTTATCTACGAGTTTATCAACTATAAGGCTATACCAGCCTATATTTGCACCGATGTCTATGAAAATATCGCCATCTTCAAAGGGGATTGAGAGAACAAGCCGGGTTATCTCCCTTTCATAAATACCGTATTTATAAACGTGTCTACCGAGGCAGTCCTCAGTTTTAAATAACAGCCTTATGCCCAGGTCGGAGTTGCATTCTAGAAAGGGCTTTCTCAAAATATACCTGTTTACCATGTACTTTACCGGCCTCAGCCTTTTACCCACCTTTCGTTCACCTCACTCTCCGCTTCAACAG
>JAJRQX010000073.1 GCA_024280065.1 Aquificota bacterium | reverse complement strand
TTCCGAACTGTTCCCTTCCTAAAGGGAGTCTCGGAAAGCCCAGGTGTGCGTCAATTATCCAGCCTTCTGTTCCAAAGAGTTCGTGGAGGGCGAACCTGAGGTCAAGCTCGTGGAGGGCGAAGTTCCTTCCTCCCAAGAGGCTTCCTTGCCTCAGGTATCCTGCAGGCTGTCCACCGAAGGGGGCTATGTACGCATCCCTTCCTGCGTTGTTTAACCTCATAACGAAGTTAATCTTGAACCACTTGTTCATACTGCCCCCGAGCCTGAACCTGATACGCCTGAAGGAAACGTCCGTTGTATCAGGTGCGTTTATGAAGTTCGGTCTGTTCTCATCGCTTATCCTCTGGTATCTGATCCAGGTCTGGATCAGGAAGTTTATATCAAGGAACTGCTGGGTTGATGGGCTCCAGACCCTTATGGCGTGGGCGAACTCAGGAGAAAATAGGGCTACCGTGCCCGCCAACGCCCCTGCGAGGGCTACCCTCCTACCCATAGCTTCCCTCCTCATTAGGGCTTCTTACTGGACCTTTATGTAGGCGTAGCCGAGTGACTGCAGGTGGGCGACAGTCCCAACACCTGAAGGTACTATCTTTACGAAGTCGTATAGCTTTCCTACGAGCTTCGCCCTCTTTACCGTTATCCCGCAAAGGTAGAACTCAACGCCGTACTGGAGGAGCTCCTCCATCTTGGTTCTGAGGGCTTTCTGGTCTATGGGCTCTTTGGCCCACTTTGTTCCGCTCAGGTCCTTAAGGAGGAACTTGGCTCCCGCGCCGTGGGACACAACAACTATCTTGATCTGGAAGGGGTCAAAGTCATAAACGGAAAGGTGGTTCGTTATATTCCTCAGCATGGTCTTGAACCTCTTCTCCTGGGGAAAGTCCGCATGGTAGATGACGTTTATCTTGGCGTGCTTCTTCATGTCTTCAAAGCGGAGCTTTACGTTGGCAGCTGAGGCCATCTTGTCCGCCGCGGCCATGGCTACAGCTGCCGCCCCTATCTTGAAGAAACTTCTCCTGTCCATAGCTCGCACCTCCTCCCAGGTTTGCAATCTTTAAAAGCAAAGACCGTGCCAGAGAGAAACCTTTCAAAAAAGCTAGGTTTGAGTGAGCCGGTTTCTGGATTGCGTTGTCAATGTGGCAAGGACGTTGTCAATATGACAATCACTTTATACCGTAAGTCTCAAGCTTCCTGTACAGGGTCCTTAAGGGTATCCCTAATATCTCAGAAGCTCTCCTCTTGTTGAAGTTTACCTGCTTCAGGACCTCAAGTATGTAGTCCCTCTCAAGGTCTTTCAGGGTCTTCTTCGGGGTCGTGGACTTAGTGTCGGGACCGAAGAGACACGATAGGTCTTCCGCGTCTATGACGTCCTTCTCAGCGAACAGGACCGCCCTTTCAACCGCGTTCTTGAGCTCCCTCACGTTTCCAGGCCAGTGGTAGGAGAGGATCAGGTCCTCAGCCCTGCTGGTAAAACCTCTTACCGGCTTTGAGTACTTCCTTGAGAAGAACCTCAAGAAATGTTTGGCGAGAGGGAGTATGTCCTCCTTCCTTTCCCTCAGAGGCGGGACATGGATCTCCACCACGTTCAGTCTGTAGTAGAGGTCTTCCCTGAACTTCCCCTCCCTCACAAGCTCCTTTATGTCCCTGTTGGTGGCCGCAATTACCCTTACATCGCTCTCTATCTCCCTCCTACCACCGACCCTGTAAAACTTCTTCGTCTCTATTACCCTAAGGAGCTTCGCCTGAAGGTCAAGGGACATCTCTCCTATCTCATCAAGGAATAGGGTCCCACCGTCCGCCAGCTCAAAGAAACCTTCCCTTGACCTGTCCGCACCCGTGAAGGCTCCCTTTTCATAGCCGAAGAGCTCAGCCTCCATCAGGTCCTTGGGTATAGACGCTATGTTCAGGGTAACCATAGGTTTATCCCTTCTGTCCGAGCTCCTGTGGATCAGGGTGGCGATAACCTCTTTACCTACACCCGACTCACCCGTTATAAGGACGGGACAGTCGGAGCAGGCTATCTTCCGCGTCATCTTCAGAATCTCCTTCATCCTGGGGCTTTCAAAGATATAGTCGCTGTAATTTACCGATAGGTCTCTCTCTTTCCTGAAGAGGAGGTTCTCTCTTCTCATACCCCTCGTCTCCATCGCCTTCCTTACGGTTATTTCCACCTCGCTGAGGGAACAGGGCTTGGTCAGGAAGTCAAAAGCTCCAAGCTTCATCGCCTCAACCGCTGTCTTTATCGTCCCGTGCCCCGTTATGACTACCACCTCCGTCAGGCTCAGGTTCTCCTTTATCCATCTCAGAAGGTCCATACCGTTCGTGTCGGGAAGGAGGAGGTCAAGCAGGACGAGGGAAAAGTCCTTCTCCTCAAGTAGCCCAAAGGCCTCCTTCCCGTCCGATGCAGCCTCCACCTGGTAACCGCAGGCGGTAAGGTGGCTCACCAGGAGTTCTCTGAAGTCCCTGTCATCTTCAACGACGAGTATCCTCATCCCTTCCCCCGCTCAGGATTATCTCCACAGTGGTCCCCTTACCCTCCTCACTGTATATCTTTATATCACCTCCGAGGTTCCTTATGAACCTTCTCGCGAGAGGAAGGCCGAGGCCGGTCCCATACCTCTTGGTCGTGTAGAAGGGTTTGAAGACCTTGTCCATGTCCTTCTTTGGTATGCCGGGACCCGTGTCCTCAACCCTCCAGATCACGTTCCCGTTCTCCTTAAAGAGACTCACCTTAACCTTACCCCTGTTTCCGCAGGCCTCTATGGCGTTGTCCACTATGTTTATAAGGACCTGTTCTATCTGCCAAGGGAACGTGAATATCCTCTCACCGTTTAAGCTGCT
>JAJRQX010000072.1 GCA_024280065.1 Aquificota bacterium | reverse complement strand
TTACAAAGAAAAGCTTCATTACCCCCTCTCCTCTTTTGTATAGTGTAAAAAAATTTATATAACCTTAGGCTGTTTTTCAAGGGGGGCCGGAGAGGCCCCCCAGGGTTATCAGTCTAAGTCAGGCATGTCCGTGGGCGTTACATCCTTCTTCTTCTCGGGTTCGGGGAGATCCGCAACCAGGGCTTCAGCTGTGAGCATGGTTCCGCCTACCGAGGCGGCATTCTCTATGGCTGTCCTCACGACCTTGGTCGGGTCTATGATGCCTCTCTCAAGCATGTCCACGTATTCACCGGTAGCCGCGTCAAAGCCCCAGTTCTTACCCTTCTCCTTACCGAGCTCTATGACCTTCTCAAGGACCACGTAACCTTCAAATCCTGCGTTGTAGGCTATCTGCCTGAGGGGTGTCCTGCAGGCCTTCTTGATTATCTCAACGCCGAGCCTCTGGTCGTCGTTATCGACCTTAAGGTCGTCCAGCGTTTCGGAAGCTCTCACAAGGGCAACTCCACCCCCAGGAACTATACCTTCCTCAACCGCCGCCTTTGTAGCATGGACAGCGTCTTCCACTCTGGCCTTCTTCTCCTTGAGTTCAGCCTCTGTTGCGGCTCCCACTCTTATGACCGCAACACCTCCCGACAGCTTGGCGAGTCTTTCCTGGAGCTTCTCCCTGTCGTAGTCAGAGGTGGTCTCCTGTATCTGCTTCTTGATCTGCTCTATCCTCGCCTGTATCTGTGCCTTGTCTCCCTTGCCGCCCACTATTGTGGTGGTCTCCTTATCAACTATAACCTTGTCAGCCCTTCCGAGCATGTCCATGGTTACGGACTCAAGCTTTATACCCATCTCTTCCATGATCGCCTGTCCACCAGTGAGTATGGCGATGTCCTGGAGGTAGTCCTTCCTCCTCTGGCCGAAGCCGGGAGCTTTCACCGCACAGCACTTGAGAACACCCTTTATGTGGTTCACAACGAGGGTTGCCAGTGCTTCACCTTCCACATCTTCCGCAATGACAAGGAGCGGTTTCCCGGACCTTACTACCTGCTCAAGAACAGGAAGCAGGTCTTTGACGTTGGAGATCTTCTTCTCAAATATCAGGATATACGGTTCCTCAAGGACGCACTGCATCTTGTCTGCGTCCGTTATGAAGTAGGGAGAGAGATAACCTCTGTCAAACTGCATACCCTGAACGGTTTCAAGTGTGGTCTCCGCAGATTTGGACTCCTCAACGGTGATCACACCGTCCTTACCGACAGCCTCCATAGCGTCAGCTATGATCTTCCCTATCTCTGGATCGTTGTTGGCGGAGATGGTAGCGACCTGCTCTATTTCGTTCCTTCCCTTAACGTCAACGGAGAGCTTCCTTATCTCCTCAACGACCTTCTTAACCGCCTTATCTATACCTCTCTTTACATCCATTGGGTTGGCTCCGGAGGCTATGACCTTGAGACCTTCGTTGAATATAGCCTGAGCGAGTATAGTAGCTGTGGTCGTTCCGTCTCCTGCAACATCGGAGGTTTTGGATGCGACCTCCTTAACGAGCTGGGCCCCTATGTTCTCGTAGTTGTCCTTAAGCTCTATCTCCTTGGCTACGGTAACACCGTCCTTGGTAACCACAGGTGTTCCCCAGTTCTTAGCTAAGATAACCTCCCTTCCTCTCGGACCCAGTGTAACCTTAACAGCGTTGGCAAGCTTATCCACACCTGCCTTGAGCTTGGCTCTTGCCTCTTCACTGTAAATAATTCCCTTCGCTGCCATCTTACCCACCTCCTTTCAATTTTTAGGTAGAGACCTTAGCATCTTCAACTATGGCGAGGACTTCATCCTCTGACATTATCAGATACTTCTCACCATCAAGCTCTACTTCGGTACCAGCATACTTGTTGAAGAGAACGACGTCACCCTCCTTAACCTTTAAAGGTTTTATCTCACCGTTGTTTAGGAGCTTACCTTCTCCCACAGCTATAACCTCCCCCATCTGGGGCTTCTCCTTGGCGGTATCGGGTATTATGATCCCTGAAGGTGTCCTCTGTTCTTGCTCCTCAAACCTCCTTACCACTATCTTGTCATAGAGGGGCTTCAGCTTTGCCATCTCCTTCACCTCCTTCCGTTTTATTTCCTTAAAAAATTATATTAACCTCCACCCTCCCTGTCAAGGGGGATTCGCCCAAAATATGAGCTTGATTAACTAAGATTTTATTAGCTATATAATATAACAAAAAGCTGGGAGCCGAATTTTATAAGGCTATAAGCTTTTCTTTTACGGGAGTGGGGTTGAGTGGAATAATATATCTTCATGATTACCAGATTGGAGGAAGCAGGATGGAAACCCTCAGGGAAGAGGTAAAGGAGGCTTCAGGTAGTTTCTTAAAAGACACCCTCTGGGAGGGTTTCATATCCGTCTTCAGGAGGCAGTGGCCACCCTGGGTTGGTGGCCTCGCGATGGGTTTCATCGTCGCTCTGATGTTCGCTTGGGGAGCTCCCTGGGGAGTCACAAATGGGATAATCATCTGGGGAGACAACCTCCTAAAACCAGTACTCTACCCAGGTGCTGACCTCCAGAGTCCCATATGGCAGTATGTAGCCCTCATAAACTGGTCCTTCCTGCTGGGAGCCCTGATATCCGCCCTTATAGGTGGTGATTTCAGGCTAAGCATACCTGGTAAGGACGAACTACTCCTCGGAGCGGTTGGCGGAACACTTATGGGCATAGGGGCCCTCATGGCCTTTGGATGCACCATAGGAGCCTTCTTGGTGGGTTTCGGTGCCCTGAGTGCCTCCGCTATAACGATGATGATAGGTCTCGGTATAGGAGCCTACATAGGTCTTAAGCTCTACATGTGGCTCATGCTGAGGGGCTGGGGGTCTCCTGGGAAGATAATCCACGTGCCGGAGAAAGCCCAGCTCTCCTTGGGCTTGATACTCTTGGGCGTTGCCATACTGCTCGTAGCTCTCGTTGACAGGAAGATATCCACCTTCACCCCTGCCTTGGGTATAGGTTCAATCCAGGTGGCTGCAGGGTCCCTCGTATTCTTCGGTGTGGTCCTCGGGATCATAAACCAGAGGACCAGGTTCTGCTTCGTCAGAGCCTTCAGGCAACCCTTTGAGACGGGCGAGTCGGACATGACGAAAGCTGCGGCCTTAGCGATAGCTGTTGCAGCCATAGGTGGAGCGATAGTCAAGTTCTCACCCTTTTCCGCCCTCATAGACAGTCAGCTCATTCAGGAGACCTTAGCCTTTGAGATGACCAATCCTCCTACAGTGAAGACGATGATGATAGCTCCCTCCTTCCCCTTCGGCAGTCTCATAGGTGGGATCATATTCGGTATAGGTATGACCCTGGCTGGTGGGTGCTCCGTGGGTAGCATGTGGAGGGCAGGGGAAGGATCGGTGAAGAACATGGTGGCCATACTCTTCTACGCTATAGGAGGTTCCCTCTTCGCCTTTATATTCAGGAAGATAGATCCGGTGATAATGGGTGTCCTGTCTCCTATATACGAAAAGCTGAACACGAACACATCCTTAGGAACGAGGGTCTTCCTCCCTGACGCCGTGGGAGGTCTTGAGTGGGCCTTGCTTATACTCCTTGGCTTTGCCGGGATCTGGTATCTGTTCTCCATCTGGAACGAGAAGACGGGAAGGTTCGTCCTCAAGTTTGACATCTGACTCTATTATTGGACACACGGGAGCCCTTTCCTTGGGCTCCCCCTCAAGAAGACTGAGGAGTATCCTTTTCCTGCGTTCAAGTTCCTCTATCATCCTGTCTATCTCCTTCACCTTCTTGACTATCTTCTCTTTAACGCATCCGCAGGGTTCTCTGCCGGACAGCTTCAGGGAGATTATCTCCTTTATATCTTTCAGGCTAAAGCCCAGTTCCTTGGCCCTCACTATGAACCTGCAGAGGTCCACATACTCCTCCCCGTAGTCCCTGTATCCGGAACTGTTCCTTGGCGGTCTTGGCAGAAGCCCTATTTCCTCCCAGTATCTTAAAGTTTTTGGGTTTATACCCGTCCTCCTTGCAAGCTCCCCTATCCTCATAGGTATACCCTCTTAAAGGACCTCCTGCTCATGAGACCGCCTCCCAGAAGTTCCTGAGAAAGTAAAGGGACATACCTAAGAAAAGGAAACCTATGAGCCTGTTTATGATATCCTGCCTCCAGAAAAGGGTGTCTCCCAGATACCTAACAACGAGACCTGAGAGGAACACTGGAAAAGACCTGCCCAAGGCGTAAACACCCATGAGCAGGGCGGAA
Organism: Aquificota bacterium; assembly: GCA_024280065.1. GTDB lineage: Bacteria > Aquificota > Aquificia > Aquificales > Aquificaceae > Hydrogenivirga. The sequence continues at coordinate 580 of JAJRQX010000072.1, read as the reverse complement.
GAAGTAACACTACCTTTCAGTACGCTTAAGGTGAGAGCCCCCAAGAACAGTGAGCTGCAGGATGGACATAAGGAGAAGGTGTAAGCGAAACCTATCAGAAAACCGCTGGCACGGGGATCCGTGACTGGACTCAGCCTGGCTAACTCAAAGGAAAAAGGTGTTACCCCGAGCAGGTTAAAGGCCACAAGCAGGAGGATAAGGAACAGGAAAAGGTTGAAAAAATCTGTTCTGAACAAAGAGCCCAACGTAACCACCCCTGCGGACACAACACCACCTGCAAAGCTGTGAGCGAGAACGAAGGCGATCAGGAAGCTGAAAACCCTTCCAGGTACCCCTGCGTTTTCCTTCCGGGCCATTATGATACCGAAGACCACAGGGAGTAGAGGCAGCGTTGATGGTCCGAGGCTGGTAAGAACACCCAGACTGAACATGACAGGGATTAGAAGCCATAAGGAGATGTCCCTCTGGAGCAGAGAGGAGACAAAGATGCTCACTTCATCCAGGTCAAGTGTGAGACCGAGAGAAACTATGAGCAGGGTACCCGTTACCGCTGGGACTGAGGGTATAACCTTGGTTATGC
>JAJRQX010000004.1 GCA_024280065.1 Aquificota bacterium | reverse complement strand
TACTCAAAGAGCCTCTTCCTTATCTGGAAGTTCTGGGCCTCAACCCTCTTCTGTGCGTTCTCTATCGCCTTTGTGACCATCCTACTCTCTATGGGTTCACCTTCTGGGATTTTGAGCATGTCCATGAGCTTTCTCACCCTTTCACCACCGAAGAGTCTCAGAAGGTCGTCCTCCAGGGATAAGATAAATCTGGACTCTCCGGGGTCTCCCTGTCTTCCCGAACGGCCTCTTAGCTGGTTATCTATCCTCCTTGATTCGTGCCTCTCCGTTCCTATGACCAGGAGACCTCCCAGCTTTCTTACGATCTCCTTCTCCCTCTCGGTTATCCTGTATGCTTCTTCAAAGGCCTCCTTCCACTCCTCCTCGGTTGCTTTTTCCGGGTTCTTGCCTTTGGACATGAGGATCTCTCTGGCTAAGTATTCGGGGTTCCCGCCTAAGAGTATGTCCGTTCCCCTCCCTGCCATATTGGTGGCTATGGTGACCGCTCCTACCCTTCCCGCCTGGGCTATGATATATGCTTCCTTCTCGTGGTGCTTGGCGTTAAGGACGTTGTGGGGTATTCCTTTTTTGAGGACCTCCTTTATCTTCCTCTCCACCTCCTCGTCCGGGACGTTGTATCTTTTCTTAAGCTCCTCAAGCCTCTTTTTGAACTCTTCCTTCTCAAGTATCTTCTTTAAGAGCCTCTTGTTCTTGAGTAAAGAGGATAGATGTTCATTGTCCTCTATGGACACGGTCCCGACTAAGACGGGTCTCCCGAATATGTGGTTTAAGAAAACCTCCTCAACGACCTTCTCCCACTTCTCTTTCTTTGTCTTGTAGACGAGGTCGGGGAGGTCCTTCCTTATCATCGGCTTGTGGGTGGGGATTACAACTACGTCAAGCCCGTATATCTCCTTGAACTCAAGAGCTTCGGTTTCCGCAGTCCCTGTCATGCCCGCCAGCTTCCTGTATAGCTTGAAGTAGTTCTGAAAGGTGATGGAGGCTAAGGTCTGGTTCTCCTCCTTTACCTTCACTCCCTCCTTGACCTCTATCGCCTGGTGGAGTCCGTCTGACCACCTCCTGCCCGGAAGGACCCTACCAGTGAACTCGTCAACTATGAGGACCTCCCCGTCCCTGACTATGTAGTGGACATCCTTCTTGAAGAGATAGTGGGCTCTTATAGACTGGACTATGGCATGCAGGAGATCTATGTGCTTGAGGTCGTAAAGGTTGTCAATATTAAGCATCCTCTCTATCCTGGCTATACCCTCCTCTGTGAGGGTTACGTTCCTGTTCTTCTCGTCCACGGTAAAGTCCCTGTCCTTCTCCAGCTTCCTGACAACCCTGTCCGCAACGTGGTATATCTCCGTGTCCATAAGGGCAGGACCCGAGATTATGAGGGGTGTTCTGGCCTCATCTATGAGTATGGAGTCAACCTCGTCCACTATTGCGTAGTTGTGCCCCTTGACCTGGACTATGTCCTCCTTCGTGAACGCCATGTTGTCCCTCAGGTAGTCAAACCCGAACTCGTTATTCGTCCCGTACGTCACGTGGGCTGTGTAGGCTTCCCTCCTCGGAACCTCCTCAAGGACAGTATAGAAGGCCTTCTTCGCTTCCACATTCACCTTTTCCGAGGGGAGGATCTCTTCGTTAAAGCCCTTCGGCCAGACCCTGAGGTCTTTATCAAGAGCTTCTTTAAAGGCTTCTTCATCCGCCCACCTTACCCTGTAGGATTTGCCGTCCGAGTTTATAACGCCTACTTCAAGGCCGAGGAACCTGTATATAGGCCCCATCCAGAGGGCGTCTCTTCTGGCAAGATAGTCGTTCACCGTAACCACGTGAACCCCTTCCTCGGTCATACCGTTCACGACCACAGACAGGGTAGCAACGAGGGTCTTACCCTCTCCCGTTTTCATCTCAGCTATCTTCCCCTGGTGGAGGACGAAACCGCCGATGAGCTGGACGTCAAAGTGCCTCAGGCCGAGGGTCCTCTTGGCCACCTCCCTCACTAAGGCGAAGACCTCTATGACCTCATCCGTTATCTCACCCTTCAGTATCCTATCCTTAAGCTCCCCGTTGCTCTTTATCCTCTCGTGTAAATTCTTAGCCCTCTCCACGAGTTCTACGTTAGGGACCTCGTCAAGCTCCCTCTCAAGCTCGTTCACACGCCTGACGAAAGGTCTCAGCCTCTTTATCTCCCTCTCGTTCTTGGTTCCGAGGATACGTCTTAGAATCCAGCCGATCATAACGATCTCCCTAAGTTTTTTAATTTAAATAGTTTAAAATAGAACCGCAAGGAACCGCCGTGAAAGGAAAGGACAGGCAGAGATTAGTTAGCATGCTCAGGGATCTCATCTATCAACTCACGGGCAACTACTACCCAGAGGAGAGGATGAGGATATTTGAGTTCAAGATAGAGAGGGTCTTAAAGAACATGGGTATGGAAGAGAGCCCTCCTGAGAAGGTGGTGAGTTACTTTATGAGTGAGGGCAGGGAAACGCTCATAGACCTGATGACGGTCCCTGAGACGAGGTTTTTCAGGGAGAGGGAACAGCTTGAGATGCTCGTTGATAACCTTACTAAGGAAACGGGTTTCCCGGAGATAGGTAGTGTGGGATGTTCAACGGGTCAGGAACCTTACACGGTTGCCATGATGCTGGCTTCAAGGGGTGTGAGGGGGAGGATTGTGGGTTTTGACATAAGCAACGGTGTTCTGGAGAGGGCGAAGGCCGGTGTTTATCCCCACGAAGAGCTGAGAGATATACCCGAGGAGTACAGGCGGTTCGTGAAGGTGAAGGAGAAGTTCATGGAAGTCTCCAAGGAGATAAGGTCCATGATCGTCTTCAGGAGAGCAAACCTGATAGAGGAGAGGGACTTTGAGGAGTTCAGGGGTGTCTTTCATGCGGTCCTTTGCAGGAATGTCCTTATATACTTTGACAGTGCTTCAAAGGAAAAGGCCTTAATGAACATACACTCTATCCTGAGGAGGCAGGGTGTCCTCGTCCTCTCCTCAACGGAGATCCTGGGCAAAGAGTTCTATCACCTCTTTGAGCCATTTAAGGTCGGGAAGTTCTTTTTCTACAGGAGGAGGGAAGTATGATAAGGGTCTTGGTAGTGGACGACTCTCCCTTCGTGAGGCTTGCCCTGAAGAAGATACTCAGGTCCTCAGGAGAGATAGAGGTTGTGGGGGAGGCCTCAAACGGGAGAGAAGCTGTTGAGAAGGTTAAGGAGCTGAGACCTGACGTTGTCACTCTTGACATAAACATGCCCGTGATGGACGGCCTCACCGCTCTGGAGGAGATAAAGAAAGTC
>JAJRQX010000003.1 GCA_024280065.1 Aquificota bacterium | reverse complement strand
TACGTGGTCCTTGAGAAGGTCATAGAGCTCGGTAAGGAGAAGGGTAAGAACTGGGGCTTTGACGCGGCTACCGGTGAATACGTGGACATGCTTGAGAGAGGTATCATAGACCCGACCAAGGTCGTGAGGACAGCCATAGAGAATGCCGCCTCGGTAGGCGGAACCATGCTCACAGCTGAGGCCCTGGTCGCGGATCTCCCCGAACCCGAGAAGAAGAAGGATGTAACGCCCACGGACATGCCTGACTTAGACTGATAACCCTGGGGGGCCTCTCCTGCCCCCCTTGAAAAACAGCCTAAGGTTATATAAATTTTTTTACACTATACAAAAGAGGAGAGGGGGTAATGAAGCTTTTCTTTGTAATTATTTTTTGTATTTTTGCCCTCAGCTTCCCTCAGGATATAAAACCCGAACACTCGGGCAGGATAATAGTTAAGTTCAAAAGAGAGGTGCCTTTAAGTGCGGTCCGGGATATTCTCAGGACCTACGGTCTCGTCAAAGTAGGTGAGCTTAAAGTTCTCTCGGAAAAAATGGGAAGCAGATACCTGCTCCTTAAACCGATCTCCGGCAAAGTTGAGGAGCTTATAAAGGCCTTGACACACCTCCCAGAAGTTGAGTTCGCAGAACCCGATTACATACTGAGGACGCAGGTAATCCCTAAGGACCCTATGTTTGACCAGCAGTGGGCCCTTCACAATACGGGACAGACCGACGGTGTTCCCGATGCGGACATTGATGCCCCAGAGGCCTGGGACATAACGACGGGATCGCAGGACATGATCGTTGCCGTTGTTGATACGGGTGTGGATTACAACCATCAGGATCTCAAAGGAAACATGTGGAGGAACGAAGCGGAGTGTTCCGGGCTGCCCGGAGTGGACGATGACGGAAACGGTTACGTGGACGACTGCTATGGGTATGACTTCGCCAACAACGATGGGGACCCTATGGACGACAACGGACACGGGACACACGTTGCGGGGATAATCGCGGCTGAAGGTGACAACGGTGTTGGTGTGGTCGGTGTAACCTGGAACACTAAGATAATGGCTGTCAAGTTCCTCAACTCTTCCGGGAGTGGGACGACGGCTGACGCCGTGAGGAGCATAGAATACGTCATAGCCCTCAAGCAGAGGGGTGAGAACGTTGTCGCCATAAACGCATCCTGGGGAGGCGGAGGATACAGCCAGACGCTCAGGGATGCTATAGACGCTGCGGGTAGAGAAGGTATACTCTTCGTGGCGGCAGCAGGAAACTCCTCAAACGACAACGATGCGAATCCTTTTTATCCCGCCTCCTATAAGCTGGACAATATAATATCGGTTGCTGCTTCCGACCACGCCGATAACTTGGCCTCTTTTTCCAATTACGGAAAAAAGTCGGTCCACGTGGTAGCCCCCGGGGTTGATATCCTGAACACCTATCCGGGAGGCTACGCCACGCTGTCAGGCACCTCCATGGCGGCACCCCACGTTAGCGGCCTGGCTGCCCTCGTAAGGTCCGCCTTTCCAAACGAGAGCCTGTGCGAGACTAAGTTCAGGATAATATCCAGCGTTGATAAGAAGAACAGCTTCGCAGGCAAGGTGGCCAGCGGCGGGAGGATAAACGCAAGGAACGCCCTGGAAGTCTCCCCTTCGGCCAGCCTGTCAGTGAGCATAATAGGAGGTGGGGACGGGAGCGTTGTAAGCGATCCTGCAGGTATAAGCTGCCCGGGGACTTGCTCCTACTCCTTCCAGGCATGTTCCTCGGTCACATTGACGGCTCAGCCCTCTGCAGGAACCACCTTCGTGGGTTGGGGCGGCGACTGTTATTCTTGCGGTTCAAACCCAAGCTGCTCTCTATTCCTTGACAGGGACGTGAGCTGCACAGCCATCATGATAGAGGGTGATCCTATACTGCAGGAAGACTTTGAGTCCTGGGTCCCCGCGGGGTGGACCGTGGTAAATAACGGGGGAGACTGTGTCTGGGAGAGCACGGCCAAAACGGGGAGACCCAACATGACGGGTAGCTCCGGGCATGCGGCCATAGCGGACTCTGACTGGTGTGGTCCGAACACCACAATGAACACATCCCTGGTGAGTCCCGAGCTGGACGTTTCAGGGGCTGTTTCGGTGAAGCTCTTCTTCAGGTCCGACTTTAACGACTTCGGTGGCAGCGATCAGGGTATAGTTGAGGTGAGCACGGACGGGGGAAGATCCTGGCAGACCGCCTTCATCTACGATAGGGCTGACTTCAGAGGACCGAGGGAGGAGATCGTCGACCTGACCCAGTTCTTGAACGGACCGAGCCTTAAAATCAGGTTCACTTACGTATCTCCAGGCTGGCACTGGTGGTGGCAGGTTGACGATGTCTGGGTCGTAGCCAAGGTGTTATCACCGCCAGATATTGATGTCCAGCCCTCCTCCCTTGACTTCGGAGGGGTTCAGGTTGGAAGCTCAAAGACCATGTCGGTTACCGTTTCAAACCTGGGTGAGCAGGTCCTCCAGATAACGGATGTCTCCGTGGTAGGTCAGAACGCAAATGAGTTCAGCTACACCACCGACTGCCTTACAGCTCCTGTCGGCCCAGGTTCCTCCTGCACTGTTGACGTTACCTTCTCCCCGACCTCGGAGGGTTCAAAGAGTGCGGAGCTGAGGATATCATCAAACGACCCGGATGAACCGACCGTAACCGTCCCCCTGAGCGGGACAGGGTACATCCCAGACATAGAGGTTGAGCCTCTATCTATTGACTTCGGAAACGTTGAGGTTGGGAAAACCTTAACGTCTCAGGTCAGGGTGAGGAACGCAGGAAGCGGGGGGACGATCACTGTCACGGAGGTAAGGCTGACAGGCCAGAATCCCTCTGAGTTTTCTTACAACAACAATTGCACGGCTCCCCTGTATCCGGGCGATGAGTGTGTTATTGGCGTCTCCTTCACACCTTCTTCTGAAGGAGTTAAGTCCGCTGTCCTTGAGATCCTGTCCGACGACCCCGATGAGCCAAAAGTGGAGGTAAGTCTTTCAGGGACCGGTGTAAATCCTTCAGACGGCGGTGGTTCCGGGTGTCCTTCTGGTGGAGGTTCTCAGGCTGCGGGTGTGGGTCTGATCTCTCTCATAGCCTTTCTGCGCAGGTTCTGGCGGAGTTAAGGTTATAATATAACCGAACCGATGGAAAGTCCCTTAAGTGCGGGCCATCGTATCTTCCCTATCCTCCTTTGGCTCAGGGACTACTCCAGGGACGCCTTCTTTAGGGACACCGTAGCAGGGGTTACAGTTGCCGCAGTTTACGTCCCTCAGGCTATGGCCTACGCCCTTCTTGCAGGCATGCCCCCGATCACGGGCCTGTACACGGCCTTCATAGCCACGATAGTCGCAGCTGTCTTCGGGAGTTCAAGGTTCTTAGGAACCGGGCCTGTGGCTATGACATGCCTGCTCTCAGCCTCCGTCCTCTACGGTCTCCAGCTGGAACCTATGACGGACGAGTGGGTCGCCTACATGGGACTTCTTGCCCTGATGGTTGGCATAGTAAGGCTTGCTGTGGGCGTGCTTAAGCTCGGTTTCATAGTTGACCTCATATCAAACAGCGTGGTTATAGGTTTCACCGCCGCGGGTGCTATGGTCATAGCCCTCTCCCAGTTCAAACATCTCTTCGGCTTCCCTGTCGTGAACACTACCCACATATTCACTATAATCTCCGACATAGTTCAGAAGCTGAACCTGACGAACCCCTACACATTGGCCTTAGGTGTGGGAGCCTACGCTATCATATGGGTCTCAAGGAAGATAAGCCCCTACCTCCCAGGGGCACTGATGGCTGTGGTGGTCACCTCCCTGATAACATACCTTTTCAACCTTCCAGAGAAGGGTGTGGCTATAGTGGGCAACGTCCCCCAAGGACTGCCGAGCCCTACGATCCCTCCTATAGACTCTGAGGTCATGAGCAAGATGTGGGGAGGTGCCCTTGTTGTCGCCTTTTTCGGACTCATAGAGGCGGTCGCGATAGCTAAGACGCTCGCCATAAAAGTTGGGGACAGGTGGGACCCGAACCAGGAGCTTATAGGTCAAGGGCTTGCAAACGTTGCGGTCTCCTTCTTTAAAGGCTTTCCGGCAGGTGGCTCCTTCTCAAGGTCATCCCTGAACTACGCCCTGGGAGCCAAATCACCCCTTGCGAGCGTTATAACAGGAGCTCTGGTGGGTGTGACCCTTTTTCTGTTAGCCCCCGCCTTCTACTACCTTCCCAAGGCCACCCTGTCCGCTGTGGTCCTGTCCGCGGTGATCGGTTTGATCAAACCCCAGGACATAATCAGGCTTTACAGGATAAACAAGATGGACGGAGCGGTCGCAGGGGTTACCTTCTTCTCTGTCTTCTTCATGGACCTCTGGGTCGCCATAACCCTGGGCGTTCTCCTCTCTTTGGGAAGCTTCGTTTACAGGACCATGTATCCGAGGATAGTGATCCTCTCAAGGGACCCGGAGTCCAACACCTTCGTAAACGCGGAGAAGAGGGGGCTTCCAGAGTGTCCCCAGATACTTTATATAAGGCCGAACATGTCCATATACTTCGGAAACGCCCAATACGTTTACGACTACATAATAGACAGAACCAAGGAGAGGCTATCTAAAGGACCCCTCAAATTCGTCCTCATAGACATGGAGGCTGTGAACTACACGGATGCCACCGGTTCGGAGACCGTAATAAGGCTGATAAGGACCCTCAGAAACCTCGGTGTTGAAGCCGCCTTCGCTAATATAGGCTGCGATGTCTATCCTCTCTTAGAGAACGCCGGGTTTGACAAGGTGGTTAGGCACGATCTAGTGTTTGACTCCAAAGGGCAGTCCATAGTGGAGCTTTTCAAGAGGATTGACCACAGCTTCTGCAGGGAGGGTTGTCCGCACACGGTGTTTAAGGAGTGCCTTACCGTTAAATAAGTTAAAATTTTGGTGAATGCTTGTTAGGGTCTTTCCTTTCCTCGGCTGGAAGGGGAGGATAAACAAGGAGTCACTTATACGGGACCTTGTAGCAGGTCTTACCGTCGCGGTGGTCTTAGTTCCCCAGTCCATGGCCTACGCGATGCTGGCAGGTCTGCCACCCGTCATAGGCCTGTACGCTTCCGCCCTTGCCCCAGCGGTTGCCGCCCTTTGGGGTAGCTCACCTCAGCTCCAGACAGGTCCGGTCGCCATAGTGAGCCTTCTCGTCTTCACATCGCTGCTGCCTATAGCCCAGCCTGAAACGGAGGAGTTCGTAAAGTTAGCAGCGGTTCTTGCCCTCCTTGTAGGTATCTTCCAGCTCGCCCTGGGTATCTTCAGACTCGGGTTCATAATGAACTTCGTCTCCCATGCGGTTGTAGTAGGCTTCTCAAACGCAGCAGCGATAATAATAGCCTCAACTCAGGTACCCCACCTCCTGGGAATAACGGTGGAGAAGCACGAGTTCGTTTTCAAGAACTTTCTTGAGATCGCCAAGCACCTGGACGAGGTCCACATCTACACGGCGGCCATAGGGTTCTTGGCCACAGGCTTCATAATACTATCAAGAAGGATACACCCCCTCTTCCCGGGTGCCCTGATAGCTGTGGTCGTTTCCACCTTGGCGGCTTACTATCTGAACTTAGAGGAAAAGGGTGTTAAGGTGGTTGGGGATATACCCTCGGGCCTGCCCAAACCTTCTCTCCCCACTGTGGACGCAGACACCCTTGAGGAGCTAGTGGGTCAGGCGGTGGTCATAGCTATCATAGGCTTCATGGAAGCTTACGCCATAGCCAAGACTATGGCAGCCCAGACCAAGTTCAAGCTGGATGTGGACCAGGAGCTTGTTGGTCAGGGTCTCGCCAACTTAGTGAACTCCGTCTTCAGGGGATATCCTGTGAGCGGATCTTTCTCAAGGAGTGCGGTAAACTTCTTGGCAGGGGCGAAGACGGGTCTCTCCAGCGTATTCACCAGCATGTTCATAATACTCACCCTCTTCTTCTTCGCACCACTTCTTTATAACCTCCCGAGGGCGGTCCTCGCCGCCGTCGTCATAGTGGCGGTTCTTGGGATAGTGAAGCCCAAAGCCTTCGTTGAGCTCTACAGGACAAACCCCCAGGACGGTGTGGTCGCAACGGTTACCTTCACTTTCTCCTTCATAATGAAACCCGACTACGCCATCTTCATAGGTATAGTCCTGTCGCTGATCCTCTTCCTCTGGAGGAGCATGTACCCGAGGATAGTAGTTCTGACCAGAGACCCACGGTCAATGACATTCGTAAACGCCGAACTCTTCAACCTACCCACCTGTCCCCAGATACTCTTCGTAAGGCCCGACGCCTCCCTATACTTCGCCAACGCGGAGCACATAGTGGAGGCTATAGACGAGGTGCTCAAGGATAGGAGTTCTGTTAAGTTCCTCCTCTTAGACTGTGAGTCCGTAAACCACATTGACGCCACAGCTATAGACGTCCTGAAGGAGTACGTGGAGGACTTGGAGAGGAGGGGTGTGAAGCTATACTTTGTGAACCTGAAGACACCCGTAAGACAGGCCCTGATGAGGGGTAGCGTTCTTGGACTCATAGGTGAGGAGAGGGTGTTAGCTTCAAAGGGACAGGCCATATCCAGGCTGTTTGACCTGATAGACCACGAGTTCTGCAGGAAGGACTGCGGTTTCGCTGTCTTTAATGAATGTTTCAGGGTTAAGGAATTTGTAAAGATGAAGGAGGTGAATGAGGACCTGATAAGGGACCTCTACAGGGTCCTCTCCTCAAGGGGGGACGTTAAGGTTTACATAGGTAACGGCGACAGGAGTCTGCTTATATCCCTAAACAGGAAGACCTTTGAGTTCTCGGTGGAGGATCTGAAGAAAGACGAAAGGGAAAGGGTTTACATATCACCCACCAAGGTCTTTTCCGTAGATGGTGATTTCGTACCTGTAGGGGGGATAGCCAAGAGGATAGGTCTTGAGACCCTGAACGGGTATCCCGTGCTCGGGACATCAACCGAGGAGGTGGCAGAGGGTCTCCTCAGGATAGTGGGTGCGGTTGCGGGATCTAAACCCTCTCCCTGAACCACTCTACCGTTCTCCTCAGACCCTCATCAAGACCTACCCTCGGCTCCCAACCGAGGACCTTTCTCGCCTTGGTAATGTCTGGTCGTCTCCTGTCAGGGTCATCCTGAGGTCTATCCAGGAAAACTATTCCTGACCTGCTCCCGGTTATCTCTATTATCTTCTTTGCCAGCTCCAGTATTGTGAACTCTTCTGGGTTCCCTAAGTTGAAGACCTCACCTCCTAAACCTTCCTTCACAGCGACCCTGTAGATCCCCTCAACTAGGTCGTCTATATAGCAGAAGCTCCTCGTCTGGATTCCGTCCCCGTAAACGGTGAGAGGTTCTCCCTTCAGGGCCTGGTATATGAAGTTCGGTATCACCCTCCCGTCGTTTATCCTCATTCTCGGGCCGTAGGTGTTGAAGATCCTGACTATCCTGACGTCCAGGCCGTGCTGCCTGTGGTAGGCCATGGTGAGGGCTTCCGAGAACCTCTTGGCTTCATCGTAAACGCTCCTGGGACCTACGGGATTTACGTTTCCCCAGTAGTCTTCAGGCTGAGGATGGACCAGTGGGTTTCCGTAAACCTCGGAGGTTGATGCGAAGATGTATCTCGCCCCCTTTTCCCTCGCAAGCCCTAAGGTGTTCAGTGTTCCCACGGAGTCCACCTTCATAGTGTGTATAGGGTGGTTCATGTAGTCAACAGGAGAAGCAGGACAGGCGAAGTGGAGGATTATATCTATGTCTCCCTTGATATACAGGAAGTTGGTCACGTCGTACTTTATAAATGTGAAGTTTGGGTTCTCGAAAAGGTGGGCTATGTTGTCGGGTGTACCCGTCAGAAAGTTGTCAAGACCTATGACCTCGTGACCCTCTCTCAGGAACCTCTCACAGAGATGAGAACCTATAAAGCCCGCTGCTCCCGTTATCAGGACCCTCACGGTTGGTCTATTTTATCAGGTTATGAGGGCTATAGCGGTCCACGGAGGAGCGGGAAGGTGGAGCGAGGAGAGGCTGAGGGAGGCCAGGGAAGTTCTGAAAGAAGCGGTACTGAAAGGCTACGAGCTTTTAATGGAGGGTAAACCTATAGATGCATGTGAGGGGGCTATCAGGGTTATGGAGGACAGCGGTGTCTTCAACGCTGGAAGGGGTGCGGTGAGAAACTTGGAAGGAAAGGTGGAGATGGACGCCTCCCTCATGGTGAGCGACGGAAGGGCCGGAGCGATCGGTTCAGTTGAGGGTGTGAGTAACCCTATATCCCTCGCCAGGGCGGTCATGGAGAGATCAAAGCACACCCTGATCGTGGGTGAGGGAGCTCTTAGGTTCTGGAAGGGAAGTTTTACAGGAGGGGGAGAGGGGTCTGGCGATACGGTCGGATGTGTGGTCACGGACGGAAAAACCGTTGTGGCCGGGACATCAACCGGGGGTGTGAAGGGAAAAGAGCCCGGAAGGGTTGGAGACGCAGCCGTGATAGGTGCGGGGACCTACGCATCTCCTTCGGGAGGAGCTTCCGCGACGGGAGACGGAGACAGGATAATCCTGGTGTCCTTAACTTTCTTCGTCGTTTCCCTGATAGCTCAGGGTATCTCTCCCATGGAGGCATGCAGGGCAGGCATAGACCTGCTTGAGAGCAGGGTGGGGGGAGAGGGAGGGGTTATAGCCCTTGACAGTGAGGGGAACTTAGGCTTTCACCACAACACGCCCCACATGCCCGTAGCCTACATCAGCTCAGGGGATGGGAGGGTCATGTTTTTCGGCTTCTCAGGTAAAGAACGAACAGGATAAGACCAAGGAGGGGGAAGAGGGCCATAAGACCAGCTGACAGCCGGTAGTTGTCCCCTGTGACCGTAAGGAGGAAGGACCAGGTGAGGAGGCCTGTCGTTGAAGCCACCCTCTCCGTTAGGGATAGGAAGGAAAGTCTCACCGAGGCCTCCCCCTCGGGAAACTCTGAAAGTATGAAGACCCTTGATGTGGTCCATATGTGGGACAAAGAAAGACCTGCAAGGAAACCTGCGGGAACGATAAGGGATCCGGGAATGTGAGGAAGGGATAGGAGGAACACAGACCAGATGAAGAAACCTGCAGGGAAGACCCTCCTGACACCCACCCTGTCAGCGAGTGCTCCCCAGAGGATCCCACCGATCACACCTCCAAGGGCGGACAGGCCTATCACCCTGTATATGTACTCCCTTCCGAACCCGTATACCTCCCTCAGGTATATGCCCATCATCGCTATCATGGTGTTGGCAACTTCCGTTAAGGTCAGTATGGTAAAGACCGCAAGCAGGAACCTCCTGTCCCTGAATACCTCCCCCAGCCTGACCTCCGTCCTTAAGGTGGGATTCTTGAGAAAGAGGAAGGCGGGCGCGGACAGGACCAGGAAGAGGCTCCCGGTCAGGAAGTAGACTTCAGGCTCCTTCAGGTGTCCGGCCAGCGTTATCAAAGCCAGAGCCGAACCTATATATCCGAAGGCGACACCCATACCCGATGTAAAACCTCTTGAGTCAAACCCAAGTAGCATGGAGTTGTAAAAGACGAAGGCCTGCTGGTGAGCTACGGCCATGAGGAGGAAGAAACCTAAGGCTATGAAAGGGAAGCTGTAAAACAAACCTACTCCGACACACAGGAACGCAACGGAAATACCGAACACCACAAAGAAGATCTTTCTCAAAGCCTTCCTGTCCGCTACCTTCCCGAGATACAGGGCTATACCGAAGGAGGCTAAGAAGGACAGACCGTAGAGGAGACTGTATAGCTTCGTGTCCACATGCTTCGTTATGTATAGGGGAAAGAAGGTTGAGAATACAAGGGCTCCGAGAACCGTCTCGCCCGTATCAAACAGGGCGAAGGAGAGCTTCCTTACCAACCTCCCGGTACGGGTCCTTGTCCTTCTGCTCAAGGGGTATAACCTTCCAGAACTTGGGCAAGTACTCCTCAAACCTGTCTATTATCTCCCTGGCCCTCGGACTGTTGGTGAGCTTGAGGTGTTCCTCTATAAGGGACCTCAGCTCCGCTATCTCCTCCTCTCCCACGAGCCTCCTTGCGTAGACGTAGGAGTAGTTCAGCTTGTGCTGGAGGGTCCCGCTCTCATCAAGTATGTAGGCGTGTCCACCGGTCATGCCTGCCCCAACGTTGTAACCTACCTCTCCGAGTACGACAACTATACCCCCGGTCATATACTCACAGCAGTGGTGTCCCGTCCCTTCAACTACAGCGATGGCACCGCTGTTCCTGACAGCGAACCTCTCCCCCGCTCTCCCTGCTGCAAAGATCTTTCCGCCTATGGCACCGTACAGGCAGGTGTTCCCCATTATGACGTTCCTGTGGGTCTCTTTCACACCTGTCGGTATGAGTATTATCTTCCCTCCCCACATTCCTTTGCCCACATAGTCGTTGGCGTCCCCTATGAGCCTTAAGGTAACTCCTCTGTGGTTAAAGGCTCCAAAGCTCTGGCCTGCGGTCCCCCTGAAGGTAAGCCTTATGGTGTCCTCAGGTAAGCCTTCGTCTCTGTACTTAACCGCTATGTAGTAGTTTATCTTGGTTGGAACCGTCCTGTGGACGTTCCTTATCTCATACTCCTTCTCAAAGGGCTCTCCCCTCTCTATATAGGGCAGGACGTCCTCAAGGATCCTGTCGTTTATGTTCTCCGCAGGGTTGTCGTTTCTCTCCACCATGCATCTTCTCGGCTTGTCTTCGGGGTAGGTGTTGAGGAGGGCCTCCACCTTCATCCTTTTGGAACCCGGGAACTCTTCGTATCTCACGACCTCTATGAGGTCGGTCCTGCCTATTATCTCGTCAAGGGAGCGGAAGCCCATCTCCGCGAGGATCTCCCTCACCTCCCTGGCAACAGCCCTGAAGTAGGCCATAACATCCTCCACCTTGCCCTTGAACTTGGCCCTGTATTTGGGGTCCTGAGTGGCTACACCCGTAGGGCAGGTATTCAGGTGGCACATGCGTGCCATAACGCACCCTTCCGCTATCATCGCCGCGGTCCCGAAGCCGAACTCCTCCGCACCCAGGAGGGCAGCTATTATCACGTCCTTGCCGGTCCTGAGACCTCCGTCCACCCTTACCCTTATCCTGTCCCTGAGGTTGTTCTCCATAAGGACCCTCTGGGTCTCCATCAGCCCTATCTCCCAGTAGTTGCCTGCGTTCTTTATGGAGGAGTAGGGGGACGCTCCGGTTCCTCCCTCAGCACCGCTTATCTGGACGATGTCCGCATAAGCCTTGGCTACGCCGGCAGCGATCGTTCCCACGCCGTGCTCTGCGACCAGCTTGACGCAGACCCTGGCTTTCGGGTTCGCCTGCTTTAGGTCGTGTATGAGCTGGGCGAGGTCCTCTATGGAGTAAATGTCGTGGTGTGGAGGGGGCGATATAAGGGTCACACCGGGTTGGGAGTGTCTTAATCTGGCTATGTATTCGTTTACTTTATGTCCGGGTAGCTGTCCCCCTTCTCCGGGTTTCGCCCCCTGGGCTATCTTTATCTCTATCTCCTTGGCTGTTGCCAAGTAGGTGGGTGTAACACCAAACCTGCCGCTCGCCACCTGTTTAATAGCGGAGTTCTTTATGGTCCAGTATCTCTTGGGGTCCTCTCCCCCCTCTCCGGAGTTTGACCTCATACCGAGCCTGTTACAGGCCTCCGCTATGACCTCGTGGGCCTCAGGGGACAGGGCTCCCAGGGACATGCCTCCCGTTACGAACCTCTTCAGGATCTCCTCCTCGGGTTCAACCTCCTCTATAGGTATAGGTTTTTCTGCCCTCTTGTAGTCCAAGAGGTGTCTTATGAAGGTGGGGTGTTGGGTGTTTGCGAGTTTGGAGAACTCCTTGTAGTCTTTGTAATCCTTGGTCTGGAGGAACTTGTGGAGGGCCCTGACCACATGGGGCGACCAGGCGTGGAACTCTCCCCCCTTCCTGAACCTCATATCACCGCCGTAATCAAGCTTGGGGTCTTCCGTCTCATAGGCTGCGTTGTGTCTGGCCAAGGTGGACGCCTCTATCTCCTCTATGCCGTCCGCCTCTAAGGTAACGGGTGTTCCCGTGAAGAACTCCTCAACGAAATCCCTGTTCAGGCAGACCGTGTCAAAGATCTGGGCCCCGTGGTAGGAGTTGAGGGTGGATATGCCCATCTTGGACATGATCTTCAAAAGTCCGTCCTCAAGGGCCTTCTTGTAGTTGAGGACAGCCTGCTCGTAGGGTATGTCAAGCTTACCCGAGTTGCAGAGGTCCCTTATGACCTCGTAGGCAAGGTAAGGGTAAACCGCGGAGGCTCCGTATCCTATGAGACAGGCTATCTGGTGGGTATCACGGGCCTCTCCCGTCTCCATTATGAAGGAGACCCTCGTTGAGAGGCCGAGCTTTGACAGGTGTTTGACGCAGGCGGCTATCGCAAGGAGGCTCGGTATGGCTACCCTGTATCTGCTTATATATCTGTCCGAGAGTATTATTATCTGGGCTCCCTCTCTAACAGCCTCCTCCACCCTCCTCTGGAGGGTCTCTATCCCGAGCCTCAGATCGTTTATGGGTATCTCCTCGTAGAGGGCGTCCATTATAAGCTCCGAGACCCTCCTCTCACCGCACATGTCTTGAAACTCAACTATGTTGTAGCTTCTCTCCTTCGGATAGCATATCGGTATCCTGACCACCTTGAACTCCTTCTGCTCCTCAATGGCCTTTAGCTGGTAGTCGAGGAGTATGGGGGACTCTATCTGGAGACGTTTTGCGTGCTCGGGTGTCTCCTTCAGGAAGTTCTTCTTGTACCCTAAGTTCATCTTGAGGGACATCACCATCCTCTCGCGTATCGGGTCTATGGGTGGGTTCGTGACCTGTGCGAACCTCTGCTTGAAGTATCTGAAGAGGAGCTTGGGCTTCTCCGAGAGGGGAGGGAGAGGTGTATCATCGCCCATGGAGAAGGTGGGTTCCTTACCTGTGCTCGCCATGTGGTGTATGACGTTCCTTATCTCTTCCTCAGTCCAACCGAAGGCTATCTGCTTTCTGATACGCTCCGGGTCTTCTTTGGGTACACTTACACTCTTCCCTTTAGTTATTTCAGAGAGCCTCAGGAGGTACCTGTCTATCCACTCACCGTAAGGTTTCTGGCTCGCAAGCTCCTCAAGTATCTCCTCAGTTTTCCTTATGGTCCCTTTGGACATATCAACCACAAGGGTATCTCCGGGACCGAGCCTCCCTTTCTCCTCAACTCCCATATCCCCAAGGTCAACCATACCAACTTCCGAACCGAGGACGATGATCCCTTCCTTCGTGAGAACGTATCTTAAGGGCCTGAGGCCGTTCCTGTCCATATGAGCACCCACCCTGTCTCCCCACGTAAAGGCTATCGCTGCGGGGCCGTCCCAGGGCTTCATCAGGAGCGATTGATACTCAAAGAAGGCCTTGACCTTGTCGGAGAGTTCGGGAACGTGCTCCCAGGCGGGCGGGATCAGCATGTTTATGGCGTGTTCGGGAGAGTAACCGACCAGACAGAGGAGTTCAAAGACCCTGTCAAGAGATGCGGAGTCGCTCTCCTCGTATGAAACCAGAGGTTTTATGAGGTCCTCCCTTCCTCTCAGGACATCGTGCTCAAGCTCGTTCTGGAGAGCTATCATCCAGTTCCTGTTTCCCTGGAGCGTATTTATCTCGCCGTTGTGTGCGAGGGTCCTCATAGGCTGGGCGAGCCTCCAGTTGGGGAAGGTGTTGGTGGAGTACCTCTGATGGAACATGCAGAAGGAGGTCTCAAAATCTTCCTCAAGAAGGTCAGGGTAGAACCTGTCAAGCTGGGGGGCTACGAGCATACCTTTGTAGACGATCACCCTTGAAGATAGAGAGGGTATGTAAACCTCCTTCTCGCTGAACCTCCTTTCTATGGACCTTCTCACGAACCAGAGTCTTAGCTCCCTCTCCTCTTCGGGAATGCCCTCCATGTCAAGGAAGAGATGTTTTATCCTCGGCATCACCCTTAGTGCTGACTCCCCTACCGCGTCCCTGTTTACGGGGACCTCCCTCCAGCCAAGTACCTTTATACCCTCCTTTATAAACTCGGCCAGTATCCTCTCCTCAACGTC
>JAJRQX010000071.1 GCA_024280065.1 Aquificota bacterium | reverse complement strand
CTCCTCGTAAAGACCGCGGTTTATGGGAGAGACCCAAACTGGGGCAGGATCCTGGCCGCTGCCGGCAGCACAGAGTTTCCCATAGACCCATTTAGGGTTAAGGTGTTCATCGGTGAAAACCTTATGTACGACGGAAGGCCCCATCCGGAGATGGAAGAAAGTGCAAGGAGATATATTGAGGAGGAGAAGGAGGTGGAGATAATGCTTGACTTGGGGGAGGGCGAAGAAAACTGGACTTACTACTCCTCGGACTTGGGTTATGAGTATATTAAGATCAACGCCGAGTATAGGACGTGAGGTGGGCTATGAGAGGTTTCCTTGAAGCTCTTCCCTTTCTCATCTTCGTGGCCGTTTTCATAGCCTTAGCCTTCGGGGGCAACCTGCTCAAATACCTTGGAGGTTTGGCTATGGTATTCTCACCCCTGGTTGTTCTTATCATCCTCGGTGTTATATTCCTGATCGCCGCCATCAAGATAATCCCAGAGTATGAAAGGGCGGTCGTCTTCAGACTCGGTAGGGTCATAGGCTCAAAAGGTCCTGGACTCATAATCATCATACCGATCATTGACCGTATAGTGAGGGTGTCTTTAAGGACAGTTACCCTTGACGTTCCTACCCAGGACATAATAACCAAGGACAACGTTTCCGTTCAGGTTGATGCTGTTGTCTACTTCAGGGTTGTGGACCCCGTGAAGGCTATAGTTGAGGTGGAGGACTACTTTTACGCTACCTCCCAGATAGCCCAGACGACGCTGAGGAGCGTGTGCGGTGAGGCGGAGCTGGACGAACTCCTCTCCCAGAGGGAAAAGATAAACCTGAAGCTCCAAGAGATCATAGACAGGCAGACGGATCCTTGGGGTGTGAAGGTGGTGGGTGTTGAGCTGAAGAAGATAGATCTGCCCGATGACCTGAGGAAGGCGATAGCACGTCAGGCGGAGGCGGAAAGAGAAAGAAGGGCAAAGATAATCTCCGCTGAAGCGGAGTACCAGGCAGCTCAGAAGCTCCTTGAAGCTGCGAGAATACTCGCAACAGAACCCATAGCCATACAGCTGAGATACTTAGAGACCCTGCACACGATAGGCCTTCAGAACGCGAAGATGGTAGTCTTCCCCTTCCCCTTTGAGTTCATAGAACTCTTAGGAAAGGGCAAGAAGGGATCAAAGGGCTGATCCCGTAAGAATACTTCGGAACTCCTCGGACTGCCTGTCCTCCAGGAGACCCCTCTGGTGGACCTTCTTAACCACCCTCTCGGGCTTGAGGGTCTCAACAATGAACTCCATAGCCCTGTGGGCTTTCTGGGGGTCTCCGCAGGTGTAGACGTCCACCGTGGCGAGACGATGTTCGGGCCAGGTGTGTATGGATATATGGGACTCCGCAAGCAGGATCACTCCCGTAGCTCCGTGGGGCTGGAACTGGTAGTAGTGGGAAGATATCTTTGTGAGGTCAGCTACCTTGACGGCGGTTTCAAGGAGGTTTTTTACGTCCTCAACACGGTCAATCTTCTCCGCCTCCACTCCGTAAAGGTCCGCTAGGATATGCAGTCCGAGGGTCTTTGCCATTTCCTATCCTCCCTTGAAAAGTTTTTGAAGAGTTTGAACAGAATAAGACGCCTCATGATAAAGCACCTCCTTGGAAGCAAATACATAGTATAATCGTTTTCTGTGAAAAAGACAAGGAGATCAGGAGATCTTAGACCCACACCCTCCCTTGTTAAAAACGCCCTCTTTAACATTCTCGGAGATATAAGGGGTCTCCTCTTTCTGGACCTCTTTGCGGGAACGGGGCAGATCGGTCTTGAAGCTGAGAGGAGGGGGGCTGAGGTTATATTTGTGGAGAAGAACCCGGTGAGGGCAAAGAGGATAAGGGACAAGGCCAGAGGCAGGGTGGTGGTGGGCGACGCCTTGAGATTCCTGGTAAGGCTTGATGCCGAGCCGGACATAGTCTTCGCGGACCCACCTTACGGATACAGCAGATACAGGGACCTGATAGATAGAGTCCTGAAGGTCTTGAAGCCAGGAGGTGTTTTCATACTTGAGCACGACAAACGGACCCGCTTTGACCCCGACGAGGAGAGGGTTTACGGTGATACGGTCCTTTCCATATGGAGGAGGGTACCGTGAAGAGGGCGGTTTACCCGGGGACCTTTGACCCGCCTCACCTCGGACACCTGGACATAGTGGAGAGGAGCTTGAAGATCTTTGACAGAGTGGTGGTTGCGGTGGCGGTAAGACCCAGGAAGGATCTTCTCTTTCCCATAGAGGACCGCCTTGAGATGTTCAGGAGGATGGTGGAGCACATAAAGGACAGGGTTGAGGTGAAGAGTTTTGACTCTCTTCTTGTTGACTTCATGAAGAAGGAAGGCATAGACACAATAGTGAGGGGTGTGAGACTCTTTACAGACTTTGAGTATGAACTTCAGATAGCCCTCACCAATTTCAGGCTGGCAGGGGTTGAGACGGTCTTCATGATGCCCTCGCAGGAGTTCATACACATAAGCTCAACCATAGTAAGGGACATAGCCTCCTACTGCGGTAACCTTGAAGGTATAGTCCACCCTTACGTAGCGAGAAAGCTGAGGGAGAAGTTCGGATGTGGCTGACCATAGCGATCCTTGTTCCTGCGATCGCCTTCGCAAATGCCTTCTGTGTAAAGGTTGAGAGGGACCCCTACAGGGATCCCTACCTCGGGCTTGCTGTCCTTAAAACCATTGAAAGGGCGGTTATAGAGAGCGGGCTCGCTGTATCCTGCGATGATTCTGCAAAAGACCTCAACGTCAGAATTGTCTCCTTCAGGGAGGTCCCGATAGCCTTCACACCGGACCAGAGGGTCAGCGTCTACAACCTGTCTCTCACACTCAAGGTCACCGCAGGGAGTAGACAGTTTACAGTAAGCGGTTCCGTCCCCTACTCCCTGCCTACGGGTGGGCTTGGAGACATACCTAGAAGGAAGGCCATAGACGACCTTCTTGACAAGCTATATTTGAATATACTGGAGAAGCTAAGAGGAGGTGTGAAGGATGCTGATAAACGTTGAGACATCTAAGGGTGTTGAGGAGGTCAGGCAAAAGCTTGAGGAGATAGCCAAGTCAAAGGGCTTCGGCGTCATGAGCGTTCACGAGGTCACCAAGATCCTGGAGTCAAAGGGTTTCCCGATAGACTACGGGTGCGTGATAGTTGAGGTGTGCCAGCCGAAGGCAGCGAGCGAGGTTCTGTCCAAGAATCCATACATATCAACCGCCATGCCCTGCAGGATATCCATCTTCCAAAAAGAAGGGAAGACGGTTCTCAGCACAATAGCTCCCACGGAGATGATAAAGATGTATAACGAACCCCAGCTTGAGGACTTGGCCAGGAAGGTGGAGGAACAGATAAGGGAGATAATGGAAGAAGCGGCTAAATGATAGATGAGAGGTTCATGTCCCTCGCCCTCTCCCTCGCAAGAAGAAGGAAGGGTCTTACACACCCGAATCCTACAGTGGGCTGTGTCTTGGTGAAAGGAGGGGAGATAGTCGGTATAGGGTTTCACGAGGGAGCGGGTAAGCCCCATGCGGAGGCCGTGGCCCTTCAGCAGGCGGGAAGAGACGCAAAGGGTTCAACCCTGTACGTCAGCCTTGAACCTTGCACCCACTACGGGAGGACACCACCCTGCGTTGACGCCATACTACGGTCAGGTGTGAGAAGGGTGGTGGTAGCCACGGAGGACCTAAATCCTCTGGTTTCGGGAAAGGGTATAGAGAGGCTGAGGTCTGAAGGTGTAGAGGTAGAGGTAGGTGTCCTGAAGGAAGAGGCGAGGCTTTTGAACGAGGACTTCTTCACCTACATAACCTCGGACAGGCCATACGTCACCCTAAAGCTTGCCCAGACGGTAGACGGGAAGATGGCTACCATCACAGGGGACAGCAAGTGGATAACCTCCTTAAACAGCAGAAGGTTCGCCCACAGGCTAAGACTTGAGGCGAGCGCGGTATTGGTAGGTATAAACACGGTCCTCAGGGACGATCCACAGCTCACCGTAAGGCACATACCCACCAGAAAGAGGCTTCTCAGGGTGGTCATAGACCCGGATCTGGAGATCCCGGAGGAAGCAAAGGTCCTGAACGCGGAGGAGGGCGAGACGTTTATAGTTCACGTGAGGAGAGATCCTTCCAAGGAAGAGAGGTTGAAGAAGAGAGGAGCGGAACTGATCCCGATGAAGGAGATAAACCTATGGGAAGTCCTGAGTTATCTTAAGAGGAGGGGCGTTGTCCACCTTCTCGTTGAAGGTGGCGGCTATACGATCACGCAGTTTTTAAAGGAAAAACTCTTTGATAGGGTTGTGGTCTTTCAGGCACCGAAGATAATGGGAGAGGGTTTGGGCATAGGAGACCTCGGCGTGGAGAGGGTGGAGGGAGCCCTGAGGCTCAGGCTGAGGAGGGAGATAAGGATCGGAGAGGAGAGGGTCTTTGAGTATGTCCCTGTCATGGAAAGGAGGGAGCTGAAGTGGTAGTCTTTTAGCCATGAGATGGGTAAGGCTGAGGCGTTCAAAGGTTAAAGTCTCAGGGGAAAAGCTCAAGCTCATGATGAGGGGGATGACCGCCCAGGAGGAACACACCCACTTCCTCCACGGACTCCTCACCAACGATATAAGATCCCTGAGGCCGGGAACCTTTAACTATAACCTCTGGCTGAGACCCAACGGCCAACCCGTAGGAGACATGTTCGTTTACAGATTCAGAGACCACTTCCTCATAGATACGGAGCTTCCCGCGGATAGGGTTATAGAGGAGTTCACAAAACTCAAGCTCTCTTTAAAGGTCAAGTTTGAGGACGTGAGCGAAGATATGGACCACATATTCCTTTTCGGTGAAGGCTCCGGGGAGTTCGTGAAGGACCTGATAGGAGGTGACCTTAGGAACGGTGAGTTCAGGGAGACAGAGTTCGGAATAGTGGCGAGGAACGACGTCAGGATCAGGGAGGAGGGCTACGACATAATAGGTGACCTATCAGGTATTGACCTGCCGGAAGAGGGAAAGCTGACCGAAAGGGAGTTTGAGGATATCAGGATAGAGAGGTGTGTCCCCAGGACCGGAAAGGAGCTAAGG
>JAJRQX010000070.1 GCA_024280065.1 Aquificota bacterium | reverse complement strand
GCTATTAGGTCAAAGCCCTTATTCTCCTTCACCCTTCTCAGGAAGCTGTATCTTAACACCCTTCCCGCCTCTTCAAGACTCAAGCCCTTTTCCTTAGCGTATCTCCTCACGTCTCCCCTTTCCGTGAAGATCTCAAGGCCCTTCTCCCTAGCGAACTCCCTACAGAACTCCTCATCCTTTTCAGCCTCTTCCCTCATCATGTGGTTGAAGTGGGCGAGGGCGACCCTTCTGATCCTGAGAAAGCTCCTAAGCTCAAGGATAACGTCTGTAAGGACCACCGAGTCCACACCGCCCGAGAAGGCTATCAGGAGCGAGGACCCCTCAGGGATTATCCTCTCCTCCCTCTGGATCCTCACCACCTTCCTTATCACCTTGCTTATCTCCTTCATCCTTTAACTTCCTCAGGAGCCTCTCCTTGACCTCCTCGTAGTAAGGGTATGTTATACCCTCCCTCTTTATAAACTCAACCAGCTCTAACGCCTCCTTCACCTTACCCTCTCTTTCAAGTAGGTAAACGTAAACCTCAAAGGGGTTTATCTGGGGAAGTATCCCGTTCCATCTCTCCTTTAAGGTCTCCTTATACTTGGGATATATCCTTATGTCCTCCTCACAGTACTTCTTCATCTTTTCAAAGTCCCTCAACTTCTGGGCTAAAAGCAGAAGGTCGTTGTATATGAGATGGGCTTCATACGGGGTTCCCTCCTGCTTTAGGGCCTCATTGTAGAGCCATTCGGCGGTCTCGTAATCTCCCTCAAGGAGGGCGGTCTGGGCTATGGTGGCCAGGAAGGTCCTCTTGGTGTAGAGGACTTTATCTACTTCCCCTGAGTCAAAGTGCTTTGCCTTGTAAGGGAAGTTCAGGTTCTTTATCACCTTCAAGGAGTAATACTTCTTCACCTTCTTCTGTTGGTGTGTGTTTAAGGACTCATACCAGTCCCATAGGTCAAGGGCTTTGAGGAGTCCGCCCTTCTCCCGGAATATCTGAAATACCCTGCCGATCATGAGATCTAATTTAGACCTCAGGTGTCCTCAAGCTCACCTTTGAGGAACCTCTCGTATGCGGAGAGGTCAAAGTATCCGTGTCCCGATAGGTTGAAGAGGATCACCTTCTCCTCTCCCGTCTCCTTACACTCAAGGGCCACGTCTATGGCCTTCTTTACAGCGTGGGCGGATTCGGGAGCGGGAACTATGCCTTCCGTCCTTGCGAATACAAGGGCAGCCTCAAAGACCTCTTTCTGGTTATAAGCAACCGCTGATATGTAACCAAGATCGTACAGCTTACAGACTATAGGTGCGTCCCCGTGGTATCTGAGACCTCCAGCGTGTATAGGAGGCGGGACGAAGTCATGCCCCAATGTATACATCTTGATAAGAGGTGTCAGTCCCACTGTGTCCCCGAAGTCATATCTGTATTCACCCCTGGTGAGGGTTGGACAGGCGGTAGGCTCAACCGCTATCACCTCAAGGTCTGGCTTCTCACCCTTCAGCTTGTCCGCAATGAAGGGAAGGGAAAGACCAGCGAAGTTGGAACCCCCTCCGACCGCCCCGATGACCACATCCGGATAGTAGCCTGCCATCTCCATCTGCCTCTTCGCCTCAAGCCCTATGATCGTCTGGTGCAGAAGGACGTGGTTTAATACGCTTCCCAAAGAGTATTTAGTGTCCTCCCTGGTTGTTGCCTCCTCTATAGCCTCGCTTATTGCTATGCCTAAGCTGCCCGGATGCTCAGGGTCCTTCTCGTAGAACTTCCTCCCCGCTTCAGTGTTCGGGCTCGGGGAAGGGATCACCTGGGCTCCCCAGGTCTCCATGAGGACCCTTCTGTAAGGCTTTTGCCTATAGCTCACCCTGACCATGTAAACCCTGCACTCAATACCGAAGAACCGGGTTGCGAAGGCGAGTGCACTCCCCCACTGCCCGGCTCCCGTCTCGGTTGTAAGCCTCTTAACGCCTGAGATCTTGTTGTAGTAAGCCTGTGCGACAGCGGTGTTGGGTTTGTGGGAACCGGGAGGGGATACACTCTCGTTCTTGTAGAAAATTTTGGCAGGTGTCTTCAGAAACTCCTCCAGGTTTTTAGCCCTGTGGAGAGGTGTGGGTCTCCATAGAGAGTAAACATCAAGGATCTCCTCGGGTATATCAACCCACTCCTTGTCAGTTACCTCTTGCTCTACGAGGGGTTCGGGAAATATGGTGAGCAGCTTTTCAGGAGAAACGGGTTTCTTCGTCTCGGGATCAAGGGGTGGTTCTAAAGGTTCAGGGAGCAGGGGGAGTATGTTCAGCCACCTCTTCGGTATCTCCGCTTCGGAGATCACATACCTTCTCACCCTGACACCTCCTAAGGGTTTTTGCTCATTTTACCTTGAACAGGCCTGAAAACTTCCTAATATTTCTCTTCCATGAAGCTCTGGGACCTCTACAGAGGGAGGGACTATCACATAGAGCCGACCCTCAGGAGGATAAGGGAAGCGGTGGAGTACGTGGGAAACCCCCAGAGTAGCTTTCCCGCGATCTTGGTCGGCGGGACCAACGGTAAGGGCTCAACATGTGCCTTCATAGAGAGGATCTTGAGGGAGCATGGCCTCAAAACGGGCTGGTTCGTCTCACCTCACCTCGTATCCGAGAACGAGAGATGGAGAATAAACGGTATACCTGTGGACGATAAGACCCTGAGTGGATACGTCAGGGATCTGAGGGGTGTATTTGAAAGGTTTGGACTGACCTACTTTGAAGCTGCTGTCCTGATAGCCCTCCTGTACTTCAAGGACGAGGGGATAGATGTAGCTGTCATGGAGGTGGGTATGGGCGGAAGGTGGGACGCAACCAAGGTCTGCAACGCTGAAGTTGTGGTTCTCACCAACGTGGAGAGGGACCACACTAGATGGCTTGGAAGAAACGTGGAGGAGATAGCCAAGGACAAGATAAACCTCTACGTGAAGGGAAGACCTTTCGTTATCGGTAGCTCAAGGTATCCCCTTTATACGGTCGCACTTGATATGGGTATACGGGATCTGATCGTGGCAGGTACGGACTTTACATACTCGGGCAGGGTTGAGGGTGTGAACACATACCTGCTTGACTACTCCTTCAGGGACTTAACGATAAGTAAGGCCAAGCTCGGCCTCTGGGGAAGGTGGCAGGTGGACAACGCAGCCCTTGGTATAACAGCCTCCAGCCTGTTCGCATGTCTTGACCACGGAAAAACCATATCCGCCCTACGGGAGACGAGGTGGGAGGGCAGGATGGAGATCCTCAGAAAGAAGCCTCTCCTCATAGTTGACGGTTCCCATAACCCCTACGCTGTCGCCAAGGTGGTGAAGGAGGTTCTCAGGGTATTTGACGCAAAGATACTCTTCACAGGCCTAAAGGACAAGGACTGGAGACTGTCTCTGGAGATAATAAGAAGGCACACGGACACGATCCTCCTCACAGAGGTGAGCTACCACAGAGGTGAGTCTCTTAAAGAGCTGTACAGGACCGCTAAGATACTCGGGTTCAAACGGATAGAGCTCCTTAGGTCTCCCTCCGAGGTCTGGTCCTTTGATGAGGACGTGGTGGCCATAGGGTCCCTGTACCTCGTAGGGGAGATTAAAGAAACGGATAAACACTCCGTTATATAAAATGTAGGTATCCCATGTATGTGCTGTTCAAACAGCCCATCTTTGACAGGGAAGGGAATGTTGCCTTCTATGAGCTTATGCTCAAGGACATAAAGACCAAGAAGTTCCCGGAAGGGCTTGACCCTCTGAGGGCAACGTCAATAACCATAAACATAGTTGCGGACCTGAACCCTGAGAAGATAGGTAGGGGAAAGCCTGTCTTCATAAACGTCCCCTCCCTCTTTCTTGAAGCTACAATGTTTGAACTTCTTCCCCCCGATTACGTTGGTATAGAGCTGGTTGAGAACAGGAGTATAACGAATGAGCTCCTTAAAGCCGTGAACGAGCTCGTGGACAGAGGTTTCATCTTCTGCATAGACGACTTCGGCTTTGAGAAGGTGAACTATCTACCCCTCCTCAGCAGATGCCACATGGTAAAGATCAACTGGAAAGAGATGGTCTACACGGAGGAAGAGCTCAGGGAGGTCATGAACGT
>JAJRQX010000001.1 GCA_024280065.1 Aquificota bacterium | reverse complement strand
TTCCCCCGAGACCTGCGTTGCCTGTGCCATAGCGGGGGAAATAATAGACCCGAGGAGGCTCGCCAAGGATCAGGGTATAAAGTGGATAAGGGTCCAGATGCCCGAGAAGTTCCCTTACGGGGACGAGGCCTTCATAGAGCCGCTCCCCGAAGAGGAGGCCAAGAAGGTTGAGATATACAGAGGTCCCAACATAAAGCCTCTCCCTCCATTTGACGAGCTTCCGGAAGGCCTTGAAGGTGAGGTCGCCCTGATAGTTGGGGACAACATAACTACAGACCACATAATGCCCGCGGGAGCCAAGATCCTTCCTTTAAGGTCAAACATCTACGCCATCTCGGAATACGTTTACCACTACGTTGATCCGGAGTTCGTTCCGAGGGTAAAGGCTATAAAGGAAAAGGGGAAAGCTGGTGTAATAATCGGGGGAGAGAACTACGGTCAGGGGTCCTCCAGAGAGCACGCAGCGTTAGCCCCCAGGTTTTTGGGTGTCAGGGTGGTAATAGCCAAGTCCTTCGCAAGGATACACCACGCCAACCTTGTGAACTTTGGTATAGTTCCTCTGGAGTTCGTCAACAAGGAGGACTACGATAAGTTCTCCCTCGGGGATGAGGTAGAGATACCGGATCTCAGGAAGAGGCTGAAAGAAGGCAGGGAGATAGTCGTCATCAACAGGACCACGGGTGAGAAAATAGTCTGCAGATACAACCTTACCCCCTACCAGGTAGAGGTCCTCCTCGGGGGAGGCAAGCTCAACTACATAAAGAGGAGGTTCAGCCATGACAATGCGTAAAGTGGTCTCGGTGGTGGGAGCGGGAAACGTGGGTGAGCACGTGGCGAGCCTCCTTGCGATCAAGGGGTTCGCGGACGTGAGGCTCTTTGACATACCGAGGAGGGAGGGAGACAAGGTCTTTGAACCGGTGAAAGGGAAGGCCCTTGACCTCAAGCAGATGGTAGCAACTATGGACGTGGACACGAAGATAGAGGGCTTCACCGTAAGTCCTGACGGGAACGGATACGAGCCGATAGTGGACAGCGACATAGTGGTCATAACCGCAGGCTTCCCGAGAAGGCCCGGGATGTCAAGGGAGGATCTCCTTGAGGCCAACATAAAGATAGTGTCAACCATAATTTCCAAGGTCCGCCAGTATGCCCCCAACTCCATACTGATCGTCGTCACCAACCCCGTGGACATAATGACCTACGTTGCATACAGGCTGAGCGGTTTTCCCGCGAACAGGGTGATAGGCATGGCGGGTGTCTTAGATTCCGCACGCTTTAAGACCTTCATAGCTGAAGAGCTGAGGGTATCTCCCAAGGACATACACGCTTACGTAATAGGCGGGCACGGTGACGAGATGGTCCCCCTGGTCTCCATATCCAACGTGGGCGGTATACCCCTTAAAGACCTGATCCAGAAGGATAAGCTCCAAGAGATAATCCACAGGACAAGGTTTGGAGGGGGTGAGATAGTTAACCTGATGGGGACATCCGCCTACTATGCGCCCGCAGCCGCAGTCGTTGACATGGTTGAGGCCCTTGTGACAAACAGCAGGAGGATACTCCCATGCTCGGTTTACTTAGACGGTGAGGCGGGTGAGTACTACGAGGTTAAGGGTTTTTGCGTCGGCGTTCCGGTGAAGCTTGGATCTAACGGAGTTGAGGAGATAATAAAGGTCCCCATGACTGAGGAGGAGAGAGGGATGTGGAGGAGGTCCGTTGAGTCTGTTAGAAAAGCGGTTGAGCTTGCGGAGGTGATCATAGGTGAGAAAAGTGTCCACGGATGAAATAACCGAAGCTGTTAAGGAGCTCACCATAAGGGCAAACTACGAGCTACCTGAGGAAGCGGTCACGGTCTTTGAGGAAGCTCTGAAGAGGGAAGAGTCCCCCTTAGGCAGGGAGGTTTTGAACCAGATCCTTGAGAACGCAAAGGCGGCCGCCTTAGAGCGGATGCCCTACTGCCAGGACACTGGGGTAACGGTTGTGTTCCTTGAGATAGGTCAGGAGGTTGTGATAGAGGGTGGTGACCTGATGGAGGCGGTGAACGAGGGTGTGAGGAGGGCAACGAAGGAGGGGTTCTTAAGGGCCTCCATGGTGTGGGATCCCCTCTTTGAGAGAAAGAACACAGGAGACAACACACCTGCGGTCGTCCACACGGAAATAGTCCCCGGTGACAGGGTGAGGATAATCGTAGCTCCCAAGGGAGCAGGGTCGGAGAACACATCAAGGCTTGCCATGCTAAAGCCCGCGGACGGCTGGGAAGGGGTAAAGCGGTTCATCCTTGAGACGGTCAAGAACGCAGGACCTAACGCCTGTCCGCCTTTGACGGTGGGTGTCGGGATAGGCGGGAACTTTGAGTACTGTGCATACCTTGCCAAGAAGGCACTCCTGAGACCCTACGGTCAGAGGCACAGAGACTCTAAGATAGCCAGGGTTGAAGAGGAGCTGATGGAAGAGATAAACAAGCTCGGGCTCGGTCCCATGGGCTTCGGAGGAACCGTAACAGCGGTTGATGTCAGGGTGGAGGTGTTCCCCTGCCACATAGCTTCCCTTCCGGTTGCTGTCAACATCCAGTGTCATGCTACCAGGCACGCGGAGAAGGTGATATGAAGTACATCCTGATCCTTACCGTCATAGGGCTCATCACGGTTATGTTCCTCACAGGCTTCATCTTCAGGGTTATCAGAACCGAACTCAGGAGAAAAAGAAAGATATGGAGGTCCTGATCCTCTCTTTCTACACGGGGTCTTTGTTTCTCATAGTCTCTTCTGTGGCTCCCGTGCTCCTCAGGACTGAGGAACACAAGGACTTGGCGGGAAGGCTCTACGGGAGGATCCTCTGGAGGTTTTACAAGATTGCCTTTTTCCTGTTGTTGGTGTATCTTATATTGGGCTTAAGATGGTGGGGGCTGGTGTTATTAGCAGGTCTTTCGCTGAACATGGCGGTATCCATGTGGCTTAGAAGTTTCAAAAGGAAGATAGGGAACATAGAAAGTTATCCCTACAACGCTCCCGAGAGGGTACGCTTCAGGAGGGTTTCGTACCTGTCCACCGCCCTCCTTATGGTTAACCTTGCTATCTCATCATCCATACTCTTAAAGGAGGTTCTATGAGCAGAGTTCAGAACTATCGTGTGAACCGCCAGATAAGGGCGAAGGAGGTAAGGCTGATCGATGAGAACGGAAAGCAGATAGGGATCCTTCCCTTAGAGGAAGCCCTCAGGATAGCGGAGGAGAAGGAGCTGGACCTGGTTGAGGTCGCTCCTCA
The DNA here is from genome assembly GCA_024280065.1 of Aquificota bacterium. GTDB lineage: Bacteria > Aquificota > Aquificia > Aquificales > Aquificaceae > Hydrogenivirga. The sequence goes on along the minus strand of JAJRQX010000001.1, from coordinate 954 downwards.
GGCAAACCCACCCGTATGCAAGATAATGGATTACGGGAAGTTCAAATACGAGATGAAGAAGAAGGAACGGGAAGCAAGGAAAAAACAGAGGGAGCACTCCATAGACGTCAAGGACATAAGAATGAAAGTGAGGATAGATGACCACGACCTTAAGGTGAAGCTGAAGCACATGAGGGAGTTCCTTGAAGACGGGGACAAGGTGAGGGTGAGAATAAGGTTCAGGGGTAGGGAGAACGCCCATCCTGAACTGGGAGACAAGCTGGTACAGAGAATAGTTGAAGAGCTAAAGGATGTGGGTGAAGTGGAGAACCCGCCTAAGAGGGAAGGATCCTTTCTCGTATTTACCATGATGCCGAAGAAAAGGAAGTGATTATAATATTTCCACCGTGGAGGTCGGATATGGCTAAGGTGAAGATGAAGACTAACAGGTCCGCAAAGAAGAGGTTCAAGATAACCGCAACCGGCAAGATAAAGAGGTGGAAGTCGGGAGGAGCCCACTACAACACAAAGAAGAGCTCCGATAGGAAGAGAAGGCTAAGACAACCCACAACCGTCAAGGAGAACATGGCGGACCACATAAAGGCCCTTCTCAAGGAGTTTTAGCTTCCGTATCTGTTCACCACAGGGACCCTCCAGTCCTTACCGAATGCCCTCGGTGTTATCTTTATCCCTACAGGTGCCTGCTTCCTCTTGTATTCCGCCCTCCTGATCATGGAGACAACCCTGTAAACCGTCTCCCTGTCAAAGCCCCTCTTGACTATCTCCTCTGGAGAGAGGCACTCCTCCACGTAAAGTTGAAGGATGGGGTCAAGAACCTCGTAAGGTGGGAGCGTGTCCTGATCGGTCTGGTTTGGTCTTAGCTCAGCGGAAGGAACCTTCTCAAAGACCCTCTCTGGTATGACGGGTTCTATGGAGTTCCTGTAGCGGGCGAGCTTGTAAACCTGGGTCTTGTAA
>JAJRQX010000069.1 GCA_024280065.1 Aquificota bacterium | reverse complement strand
AGGAAGGGACACGGGACCTCGTTCATGGCAAGGCCACCCACGAGACTGACCTTCTCAAGGTCAAGGTCCTCCTCCCTTATAGGAGAAACAGGTCTGTAGCCAGCCCTCTTGGACTCCTCATCGTATATGCGGGTGTATTCCCTCAGCTTTTTGGCTATCACAGTTCTCTCCTTTGGCTTTTTCCTGTTAAGAGACCTCGCTATCAGGAGGACCTCTATCTTCCTAAGCCAGAGAGTAACACCGTAGCAGCAGTAAGCACACCCCCTACCACAGGCAACGGGTCTCCCTTTAAGGACCTCCTTAAGGGTCCTGTCCGCTAAGGAAACCCTCCTCTCACCGTAATCTAATAGGTTAGAAACGTCCATCTAAGTCAGGATTCCGATCCTTCCTTCTCCTTCATCTTTCCGCCGCAGGTCCCCATGCCGGCACAGGTGGCCTCCTTCTGCTTCTTCTTATCCTTCTTCTCCTCCTTCTTCATCCCTGCACATGTGGCCTCCTTTTGCTTGGTTTCCTTCTTCATGCCCGCACATGTGGCCTCCTGGGCCAGGACCTTCGTGGAAACGCCTTCAGACAGCCCGAAGATGACCGCCGTTCCAAGCAGGGACATGATTTTCTCCTTTTTTCCCATGGCTCCACCTCCTAAGCTAAATATAGTAGAACTATATTCAAAGTCCATGAGGAGATTCAAGGTCCCCGAAGGTTTCGGACTCGGCCTTAGATACTCCTTCCTTGAAGAGGTGAGGCCCGAAGGGAAAAAACCCGACTGGTTTGAGATAGCCCCCGAGAACTGGATGGATAGGGGGGGCTACTTCAGGAGGGAGCTGAGCAGGATAAGGAGGGACTTCCCTCTGGTCTGCCACGGTCTTTCCCTTTCAATAGGTTCCCCCGATCCCTTGAACTGGGAGTTCCTGAGGAGAGTAAGGAAATTCATGAGGGAGTTTGAGATAGAGGTCTATTCAGAGCACCTCTCCTTCTGCTCCTTAGGTGGTGAGTACGTCTACGACCTTTTACCTGTGCCCTTCACCGAGGATATGGTGAAGCATATCTCTAAAAGGGTTAATGAGGTTCAGGACTTCTTCGGTTTTCCGATCATCCTTGAGAACATAACCTACTACTACAGACCCAAGGGTGAACTTGAGGAGTGGGAGTTCATAAATGCGGTCCTTGAGGAGAGCGGGGCATACCTGCTACTTGATGTAAACAACGTCTATGTGAACTCGGTGAACCATGGCTTTGATCCGTACACCTTTCTGGAGAAGGTAAGACTTGACAGGGTGGCTTACATACACGTAGCTGGGCACGAGAGATTCGGCAGGATCCTGATAGACACCCACGGAGAGAAGGTGATGAAGAAGGTCCTTGACCTACTTAAGTTCATCCTCTCAAGGATTGGAAAGGTCCCTATCCTCCTTGAAAGGGACAACAACATACCTCCGTACGGAGACCTTCTGGACGAGCTTGACAGCCTGAGAAGGGCACTTAACAGCACCTTGATTCCCTAACCATGATGGTATATGTTTATGCATACAGACAGACTCTTGAAGATAAAGGGGGGATGAAGTATAGGGTTTGATGAGGTGGAAAAGATCTTCAGGGTAGCCTTAGGGAGGGATGAGACGAAGGACCAAAGGCTCAAGATCTACAGAGACCTCGTCTTCTCAAGGCTTGAGGATGCACTCTCGGTTAGCTTCCCTATATTCAAGAGCTTCGTTGGAGAGGATTTCGGGAGGCTGGTCTCCGAGTTCATGAAGAACGGCCCAAGAACCCCCATACTTCTGGAGGCTTCAAGAGAGTTCGCGGAGTTCTTCAGGAAGAAGGAAGACCCTTTAAAGGAGAGAATACCCTTCCTGGATGAGCTTGTCCTCTTTGAGTGGCTTGAGATAGAGGTCTTCAACGCTGAAGAAGAAGAGACCTCCGAGTTCTCGTGGGAGAGGACATACAGGCTATCGGAGTCCGCAAGGCTCGTATCCTTCAGCTATCCCATCCACAGGGTGGAGGGGAGGGGACCTGAGGAGATCACCAAGGCAAAGGGCAAGTATAACCTCCTGATCTACAGGGACCCGCTGGACCTTGAGGTAAAGAGTGTAGACCTTACTGAGTTTGTCCACAGCCTTCTGTGTGACGTAGATAGGGGCTTAACCCCAAAGGAAGCCCTCCTCAGACGAAAGGAAACGGCTGACCCTGAGGAGGTCGGTCCTTACCTTGAGAGGTTCTTCAGGGAACTCTGCTCAAAGGCTCTTCTGGTCAGTCGTAGCGTTCATCGCTCCTTACCCTGACGATCGTCTTCACGTTTCCCCTGGGGTTGAAGTCCCCCACCACTTCAAGGAAACGGGGTTTAAGCAGGTCATATAGGGCCCTGTATATCTCGTTGGTCGCCTGCTCATGTGATATGTATCTGTTCCTGAACTTGTTGAGCCACAGCTTCAGGGACCTTAGCTCCACTATGTATCTGTCAGGTATATACCTTATCCTGATGGTTGCGTAGTCGGGGTATCCGGACCTCGGGCACAGGCAGGAGAACTCGGGGAAGGTTATCTCTATCATGTAGTCCCTCTCAGGAGATGGGTTCTCCCAGGCTTCAAGCTCCGCCTTCTCTATTGCTATCTCTCCATACTTCCTTTCCTTGACCTCTTTCATAGGAAATAATATAATCTCTCAGAAGTTGGTTAGGGGGAACTAACCATGAGGATAGGTATAGTCCTTTACTCCAACGATCCTGAAACTGCTTGGAACGCCTT
>JAJRQX010000068.1 GCA_024280065.1 Aquificota bacterium | reverse complement strand
AGTAACTCCAGCGCCCTGTCCCTCCTCCTCCTGAACTCGGAGACCATCATCCTTATAAAGCTCTCCGCCTCGGGGTTTTTAAGGGCCTCAAGGGCTCCGTATTGGGCGAAGGTGGTTACGTTTGATACCGTCTGGCTGTTCAGACTGGCTATAACCTTGGCGAATTTCTCTGGACACGCTACGTATCCCACCCTCCAGCCTGTCATTGAAAAGGTCTTTGAAAAGGAGTTTACAGTGAATGTTATGCTCCTGACCTCCTCCGAAAGGGAGGCTATGCTAACAAACTTATCTTCATAAACTATCCTCTCGTAGCACTCGTCCGAGATTATGAAGATGCCCCTCTCAAGACAGATCTCTGCTATCCTCTTCAACTCTTCTTCCGGATAGACCGCTCCGGTGGGGTTGTTAGGAGAGTTCAGTATAAGGACCCTGGTTCTGTCCGTTATACTCTCCCTGACCGCGTCCGCGGTGAGGATAAAGCCGTTCTCCTCGGTGAGAGGTATCTCAACAGGGACACCGCCGAGGATCTTCACCTGCTCCGGGTATGTGACCCAGTAGGGAGATGGTATAAGGACCTCATCCCCCTCGTTAAGAATTGCTGTAAGTATGAGGAAGAGGACCATCTTGGAACCCGAGGAAACTACTATCTCGGAAGGTTTATACTCAACGCCGTTTTCTTTCAGGAGCTTCTCCGCTATCGCCTCCCTCAGTTCGGGTATACCCGCGGAGGGTGCGTATTTGGTCTTCCCATCCTTGAGTGCCTTTACGCAGGCCTCCTTTATGAAGTCCGGAGTGTCAAAGTCCGGCTCTCCCGCACCGAAACCTATTACATCTATACCTTTACCTTTCAGTTCCTTGGCCCTCGCCGTTATGGTGAGGGTGGCCGAGGGTTTCAGACCTGAGACTCTTCGGGATAGCATATAAAAATTATAGCCTATACGAGACCCTCTTTAACCAGGAGCTCCGCTATCTGGACCGCGTTGGTGGCTGCCCCCTTCCTTATGTTGTCCGCGACGACCCACATGGCAAGACCTGGTTCAAAGGCAAGGTCCTTCCTTATCCTGCCCACGAAGACCTCGTCCCTCCCCTGAACGTCTATGGCCAACGGGTATTCACCCTTTGACGGATCGTCTATCACAACGACCCCCGGCGCCTTTGACAGTACCTCTCTGGCCCTTTCGGGAGATATCTCACTCCTCGTTTCCACGTGGACCGCCTCCGAGTGGGAGTAGAGAACCGGGACCCTCACACAGGTGGCTGAGACCTTTATACTGTCGTCGTGCATTATCTTCCTCGTCTCGTTCAGCATCTTAAGCTCCTCTTTCGTGTAACCCTCTTCCATGAACACATCTATGTGGGGAACCACGTTAAAGGCTATCCTCTTGGGTATGTATCTTGCCTCGGGTATTTCCCCGCCCGAGCACCAGGCCTTGGTTTGCTCTTCCAGCTCCCTTATTGCCTTCGCCCCGGCTCCGGATACGGACTGGTAGGTGGCCACCACTACCCTCCTTACACCAGCCTCGTCGTATATGGGTTTCAGGACCACAACCATCTGTATAGTAGAGCAGTTCGGGTTTGCTATTATTCCCTTGTTCTTGAACATCTTTATGTCTTCTGGGTTCACCTCTGGAACTATTAGGGGAACCTCAGGGTCCATCCTCCAGGCTGAGGAGTTATCCACTACGACAGCCCCGTTCTCGGCGAACTTAGGAGCATACTCCCTGCTCACACCCGACCCTGCGGAGAAGAGGGCTAAGTCTATACCTTTGAAGGAAGGCTGTTTATTGAGAGCCTTAACCTCATACTCTTTACCCTTGAAGGTCAGCCTTGTACCTTCCGATCTCTCGGAGGCGAAGAGAAGCAGGTCATCCACAGGAAAGTTCCTCTCCTCAAGGACCTTAAGGAAGGTCCTCCCTACCTCTCCTGTCGCACCTACGATCGCGACCCTGTAACCCATGAGAAAATTATAATATGGGCAGGGTTCTTGTACTCTACGATTCAAGGACAGGGAACACAAAGAGGATGGCTGAGCTGGTGGCGGAGGGTGCTAGGACAGTCCCCGGGACCGAGGTCAGGCTGAAACATGTTGATGAGGCTACGAAGGAGGACGTCCTCTGGTGTGACGGCATCGCTGTCGGTTCTCCTACAAACATGGGCCTTATATCTTGGAAGCTGAAACGTTTCTTTGATGATGTCCTGGGGGATCTCTGGGGTGAGATAGACGGAAAGATAGGGTGTGCCTTCTCCTCCTCAGGCGGTTGGGGTGGCGGGAGCGAGATAGCCTGCATGTCCATCTTGACGATCCTTATGAACTTCGGCTTTCTCGTATTCGGTGTTACCGACTACGTGAGCGACGACCTCACCCTCCACTACGGTGCCGTCCTTGAAGGGAAACCAAAAGACAGGGTTCAGGAGGAAGCATGCAGGAGGCTCGGGAGGAGGCTCGCCCAGTGGGTAGCCTACTTTGTAGACGGCAGGAAGGATATAATGAAGGACATAAAGGAGGACCAGAGGGAGGATTAGTCAAAGACCCTCACTATCCTGTAGTAAGTATCCCTCTGGGCTGGGATAAAACCCGCGTCTTTGATAGCCGTAACCATATCCTCTACCTTGGGTATCTTCACCTTGAAGTCCGTTGAGGAGATGACGTTTTCCTCTATCATCACAGAACCCAGGTCGTTAGCTCCAAAGTGCAGACCCACCGTACCTATCGGCATTGTCTGGGTCACGTGGGAGCTCTGGATGTTTTCAAAGTTGTCAAGGTATATCCTTGAGAGAGCAAGAACCTTGAGGTAGTAAACGGACCCCGCGGGTTCTATGTGGTCCATTCTGGTGTT
>JAJRQX010000067.1 GCA_024280065.1 Aquificota bacterium | reverse complement strand
GACGAAACTAAAATACAAGCCTCCCTCCTGGGACTCCCACCTCCTTCCTTTTCTCCCTTTTCCCTTTTTCTGTATATCCGCTACCGCAACTGTCCCGTAAGAAAAGTTTCCCTTCTTCAAAAGGTCCTGGGTTGAGTCCGTTTCCTTAAGCCACACCATGGAGATGAACATGGTCCCCTACCCTTATTACCTTGCCGAACCCTTCAATGACTACCGTGTTCAGGCATAGCCTGTAGAAGGTGTCCCTGAATACCTCCCTCGGAGACCATTCCGGAAGCGTATCCTTGCGTCTCTCCACAAAGACCCTAACAAAGCCCTTCATCTCCTCACCCGTTAAGGGGTCCCTCGTCGGGACGGGACACCTCTTGGATATACCCGCACCCTTAAGGACCACCTCCCCTACGATGAACCTCTTTCCGAGTAAAGAGTCCTCCCAGAAGGGGGGAACGCCTTCTATCTCTATGTTCACCCTGAACCTGAGCCTTGCCTCACTCTCGGAAACACCTATCCATCCGGCTACCTCCCTCAGTGTGGCCAAACTTACGACGGTGGGTCCGTGGGCTTTTCTGTCGTCGGGCATACCCCCGGGCTCTCTTCTCACACGGACCCTGTAGCCGAGGATCTCGGAGATGAACTCCCCGATTCCCTTCAGGTCTTCAAAGGAGAAGGTCCCCTCCGTGCCTTCGTAAGTGAAGGTGAAGGTTCTCTCAGTCAGGTCCGCCCTGCACCTTATCCTGTGGACCTTCCTCTCCCTCTTTCCGCTGACAACGTTGCCCGTCCCGTCAAGCAGGTAGAACTCCCTGTCATGCTCCAGGGAACCGCTCTCAAGGACCTTCGCTTCACGAACCTCCACAGGGTCAAGGCCCTTAAAGGGGTAGATCAGTATCCTGGAAACCCTAGGACCTTCTGTCATCTTCTTCTCCTGATCCTTATACCGTACTTTTGTATACGGTAACTTACCTGTCTCGGTGTCATTCCGAGAACCTTGGCAGCCTCCTTTATGACGTAGCCCGTCCGCCTTAGGGCCTCTTCTATCATCGCCTTCTCCATGTCCCATATGGTTTTACCTTTATGGCTGTTTGAAGGTATCCTCTGGTCTTCCCTCTCAGCATTTCCCTTTATTTCCGGCGGGAGCTCCTCTTCGGTTAAGATGCCGTCGGTGTCAAGGATGACCATCCTCTCCACAACGTTTCTCAGCTCCCTCACGTTGCCGGGCCAGTCGTATTCCATGAAGGCGTTCATGACCTCCGGAGAGACCCTGACCTCCTTCCCGTATTCCTTTGAGAAGGTCTCAAGGAAGTGCTGGACAAGAACAGGTATATCCTCCTTTCTCTCCCTCAGAGGTGGTATGAATATGGGTATGACGCTCAGCCTGTAGTATAGGTCCTCCCTGAACCTTCCCTCCTTCATGAGTCTCTCCAGGTCTCTGTTTGTCGCTGCTATGATCCTGACGTCCACCTTTATAGGCCTCGTCCCGCCTATCCTCTCGATCTCCTTCTCCTGAAGGACCCTCAGGATCTTCACCTGAAGTGAGGGAGGCATGTCCCCTATCTCGTCCAGGAATACTGTCCCGCCGTTTGCAAGCTCAAACTTTCCCTTCTTGGTTGTGTAGGCCCCCGTGAAGGCTCCCTTCTCGTAGCCGAAGAGCTCCGCCTCAAGGAGGTTCTCGGGTATAGCTGCACAGTTGACCGTTATGAGGGGCTTCCCTGAACGCCTGCTGAGGAAGTGTATGGCTTTGGCGAACAGCTCCTTGCCCACACCGCTCTCACCCCTCAGCAGGACAGTGGCGTCGGTAGGTGCCACCCTGTGGATCAGGTCAAGGATCTCAAGGATCGCCTGGCTCCTGCCTACTATCCCTTCAACCTTTATGTTCTCGTAAACTCTCCTCAGCTCAACCTCAAGGGCCCTCTTCTCGCTCTCAAGGGCCCTTCTCTCCTCAGACACCTTCCTCTCAAGGGAGTAGACGTTCCCTATAAGGGTAGCCACCATGTTCAGGAAGCGTGTGAGGTCGTCCAAAGAGTCCTTCCCCGTCACCTCTCTGTCCGCACTGAGCACTCCGATCACGTCACCTCCGTGCTTTATGGGAACAGCTATGAAGGCTATCTTCTTCTTCAGGTTCCTCCTCTTCCAGAGCTTGTTCAGGAACTCTGGTTCCTTTGAGATGTCCGGAACGACCATGGGTATCCCGTACTTCCAGACCTTACCCGTTATTCCCTCACCCCTCCTGAAACCCTCCCTCGGAGACCCTCCTGAGGATGTAGCCTTAACCACTATCTGGTCTGTTGAGGGGTCGTAAAGGGTCAGGGTTACCCTTTCAAAGCCCATCAGCTTTTTGAGAAGCCTCAGTATGTAAGGAACTGTTTGCTCAACGCTTAGGGACCCTGAGAGTATCCTGCTTATCTCATACAGGGTCTCCAGCTCAACTCTATAGTCCATATATGAGAAATATAATACTTAACGGTAATGCTCATAAACGTGGTTCTCCTTTTTTTATTGCTTGTTCTGACGGGGGGACTCCTTCCCCGGGAGGGTGTGATCCTAAACTTCCAGGGAGCTGAGATAAGGGATGTTGCTTCCTTCATGGCGGAGATAACCGGGAAGAACGTGGTTGTTGACCCTGCGGTCAGGGGTAAGATGACCCTTGTCTTCTCAAAACCGCTGGAACCCTCGGAAGCCTGGGACGTCTTCACCTCCGCTCTGTACATGTACGGGTTCGGTGTGGTTGAGGAAGAAGGGGTCGTAAGGATAATGCCTGTCGGGGAGGCGGTGACCGCGGCGAAGGTAAAGGATATGCCTTCCAAGGGTGAGATAGGTGTCCTCGTTTACAACCTGAAGTTCGTAGATGCTCAGATGGTCATGAACTCGGTTAGGCCATTCCTCTCACCCTTCGCGAGGGTCTCGGTCCACGTCCCCTCTAACTCCCTTATGGTGGCTGACACGGGAGAGAACTTGAAGAAGGTCGTAAAGATCCTTAAGGTCCTTGACAGGGAGGGGTCCGCAGGGGAGGTAAGGGTTTACAAGCTCAGGTTCCTCTCAGCTAAGGAGGCCCAGAGGATAATCTCTCCCCTTAACGCCGTCTTCTCCAAGAGGTTCGGGATACCGATGGTGGTATCGGCGAGCGAGGAGGCGAACGCCATAGTCGTCTTCACATCAAGGGAGGCCCACAGGTCCGTTGAGGAGATCCTGAGGAGTATAGACACGGAAGAGGTGGCTGAGGAGCATAGGACTTTCTACATAGTCCCCCTTAAGTTCGTCTCGGCTGAGGAGATAGCGGAGAGCCTGAAGAGCCTTCTGGGGGGAGGTGTTTCCCCGGTGAGGAGAGAGATAAGGGTAAGGCCCGGACCCGTTTACCAAGAGACGAAGGGGGAAAAGGTCAGGAGGCCCGGTGTTTCCAAACCCGTGAGGAGACCACCAGAGACGATAACCCTTCCGGTTATAAGAACCGAAGAGGGCATGAGGATAGGTTTTGACAAGGGAACCAACTCGGTGATCCTGTACGCGACGAGGTCCGAGTATGAGGGTGTAAAGAGGCTTATAGAGAGCCTTGATGTTAGGAGAAGGCAGGTTCTCATAGCCGCAACAATAGTTGAGGCATCCACAAAGAGCCTCCTGGACATAGGTGTGAGGTGGCAGGTCATAGGTAGGAGGGGAGGAGCAGCCTTCGGAGGAAGCTCCCTTACGGACATATACGCCTCCTTCCTGTCCGGCAGTTTTCTTATGGGTATCTTCTCGGACACGGGTAGGACGGTGAACATAGGGGGAGTAAACCTCTTCTTTCCCGACCTAGTTCTCCTGTTCTCGCTCCTTGAGACTGGCACGGGCTTTAACATCGTCTCAAACCCTAAGGTCCTTACCCTTGACAACCAGCCCGCGGTCATAAAGGTGGGTCAGGTGGTCCCCTACGCGGAGGGGGTCAAGTTTGACATAAACGGGCAGCCCATAATCACCTACGACTACAAGGAGGTGGGCCTTGAGCTTAAGGTGACACCGAGGATATCAGGTGAGAACCTGAGGTTGACCATAGAGCTGTCACTTCAGGAGATCATAGACTTCGTCACCAACCAGATAGGTGTCACGAGCTACACGGTCCCCGTGACCTCCAACAGGACTGTAACCTCGGACGTGGTCGTAGAGAACGGTCAGACGGTCATCCTCGGCGGACTCGTTAGTACCAAGACATTAAGGAGCATAGAGGGTGTACCGGGTCTATGGAGGATACCCTTCATAGGAAGGCTCTTCAGAAGGGATGTGGAGCAGGAGGACAAGACGACCCTGTTTATATTCATAACACCCTACATAGTCTCCTCACCTGAAGAGCTTACGAGGATAACGGAGGAACACAGGAGGATCTCGGAGAGGATAAGGAAGATGATAGAGGAGAGGAGGTTAAGGGAGGAGCAGGAAGAGGAGGAAGATGAGCTGGATATTTAGGGTTGTCCTCACAGTGGTCGCGTTCGCACTGATCACGGGGGCTGGCTTTCTGGTGGCTTTACCCAAACCCATTCTCCTTGACATAGCCCTATTAAGACTCGGCTTCTTTCTGACCACGGAGAGGTTAAGGGAGGGGATTGCTGGTTTTGAGGCTGAGGGCGTGGCTCTCTTCCTTGGAGGCAGGAGGGTCTTAATTCTTAACAGGCTATCCTTCAGTCTGGGCCCCTTAGGTCCCAAGCTTGAGGGAGAGTGCGGTGG
>JAJRQX010000066.1 GCA_024280065.1 Aquificota bacterium | reverse complement strand
CACTCCGCAAAGAAGTGATTGATAATCCTGAATTTTCTGAACACCAGGGTTAATTGCAAACATTTCGCAGTTATAAGTTATTGATATTCCGAGGAAAAATTTTTAGGGTTGCAATGCCCTAAGAAAGGTGGAGGGATTGCGTCTTGTGAGTGTAGCATCCACGACACATGCAGGGTCAAATAGTTGCAATGCCCTAAGAAAGGTGGAGGGATTGCGACACTGTTTCGTAGATGCCCCAAAAATCCCACTCCTTCAGTTGCAATGCCCTAAGAAAGGTGGAGGGATTGCAACATGACTTCTGTAATTTTTTTCTTGCTCTTGGCTTACCTGCGTTAAAATTTCCTCTAAGGAGGTTCTGTTTTGACACCAGAGAAGATGATAAGAAACTTACCGGACCAGATGGTATGGGAGGAGATAGGGGAGGACGTAGGCAGATTTTCAAAGATTGTCCTATGCGGTATGGGCGGATCTGGTATAGTGGGGGATATAGCGAAGTCCTGGTTGGAACACAGGGGGGTCAAAATTCCTGTGGTCTCCTACAGAGGATACGGACTTCCCCCCTGGGCGGAGGGGAAGGATACGTTCGTTATCTGCACGAGTTACAGCGGAAACACCGAGGAGACCCTCTCAAACCTTGAAACCGCCCTTGAGATGAACTGCCATGTGGTAGCTGTAAGCTCAGGGGGTAAGCTGGAGGATATAGCTAAAGAGAGAGGAGTGAGGCATCTCAAGATACCAGGAGGCTACGCTCCGAGGTACGCTCTGGGGTTCATGCTGTCAAAGATCCTCTGTGTTCTTGGTATAGACAGAGATGAGCTTGAGGATGCAAAGGAAAATCTGAGGGAGAACTCACATATTATAGAAGCCAAGGGGAAGGACATAGCGGAGACTGTCTATGGATACCTTCCTGTGATCTACGCGACACCTCTAACAGAGGTTGTAGCCTTCAGGTGGAAGACCCAGATAAACGAGAACTCAAAGACCCAGGCTTACTTCGCCGTCCTTCCCGAGCTACACCACAACGAGGTGGTCGGTCTTGACAATGCGGAGGTAAGGTCAAGGTGTGCCTTTATCCTTATGTTTGACCCCAAAGACCACCCCAGGGTGAAGACGAGGGTAGACATAACCGTGAGTATCCTTAAGGACCTGGGCGTAGTGCCTGTAGTTCTGGAAGGCGAGGGGAACTCATACCTTGCGAGACTCCTATACCTCATCTACATCGGTGACTGGGTGAGCTGCCACCTTGCCATGAGATACGGTTTTGATCCGCTTCCCGTGAGGGTTATAGACCGGATCAAGAAAAGACTGTCCGAAATAAAATAAATAACATGGAGAGACTTGAGGAACTCAAACTCCTCGTTGACTGGGAGAGGGGAAAGGTTTACAGGGACAGGGGGCTTATGAGCAGACTCCTTTCCACTTTTGGTGTTGGTCTTGAGGAGATTGAGGTCACGGAAGATCTCACCAGTAGGATAGTGAAGGATAGACTCAGGTGGCTATACACGAGGGCTACTCTTAAGGGAAGCAAGGAGCTTAAAACATCTACACCTGAAGGTGAGCTGAAGGTGACTTTTGAACCGGAGAGGGTCATAGTTGAGGGTCCGAGATACAGGCTTGAGTACACCACCTCGGTGGCTTTGATGGTGGATAAGGAGACAGGGAAGGAGGAGAGGAGGCCCATTGACCTTAAGTCTTTCGGTGAGTTTTACAGGGAAATGAAGGAGCTTCTTGGATACGGGGGGATAGAGGAGTTCGCAACCGCAAAGGCAAAGGAGGTAAGGAGAGAAGCTTACGAACCTGCAGGGTCCGGTCTTTTCTGGATAGGGAGCGGTCTTCTGACGGGTCTCATTCTCTCGGAGATTTATCATCACATCTTACATCAGGAAGGGTCGTCCCCGGAAGGGTTTGATCAGGATACGGTCCTTGCTGATCACGGAGAGCTTGATTCTCTTGAAGATTCCTTCTTTGACGACTTTGATATGGTCTGAGGTCTCATCATGAACAACCAGTGGGCTATAAGAACCAGGTGAACTACCAGGATAACAAGGATAAGTGCCACAACATCACTCATAGAAGACCTCCCCGGGAGATGGAACCTCTCCGACCTCTTTCAGAAGGTACTTTACCCTGTGGACCTCCCTAAGGACATCCAGGTAGTTCACCTCGCCCCTCTCAACCCTGTCCATGTCCTCTTCCAGCTTCCTGGTTAGCTCCTCGCTGGTGTACTCCGGGTAGTTCTCCCTCAGGTATTCGTAAACCTTAACGCCCATCTTGGTGGGTATTAGCCTCCCGTTTATCTCCCTAACGTAGCCTCTGTCTATGAGGGTCTGGACTATGTGGGCGTAGGTTGAAGGTCTTCCAAGTCCCCTCCTTTTCATCTCCTGTATCAGGCTACCCTGCGTGAAGAGGGTAGCTTTAGGGACTTTACGGAGGTTCTTCTCTGCGATATCGTACCTCTCTTTCTTCGGGAAAGTTCTTATCTGCTTCAGGATGAGGTTGTAGCCCTCCTCAAGGACCTCAAGGACCACAGGAGCGGACCACTCAAAGTATGGGAGTTCTATCCTCAGGTCAGCCACCCTAACTTTCGCCGGCTTCATCTGGGAGGCCATAAACCTCTTGAAGATCAGCTCGTATACCCTTACCGAGTTCTGGGGGTCCTCAAGGTCTATGACACCTCCCGTTATCATAACCCTCAGGTCCTTCGGGTCTATGGGTCTCGTGGGCCTTATACACTCGTGGGCTCCTCCTTCCCCCCAGCTTCTGGGCTGGAAGACTCCCTCTCCGAACCTCTCGGATATGTAGGGCTTTGCCACGTTAAACCTGCCTGTATCTGAAACCCGCGTTGAGTCCGTCCTGTGGTAGGTGATCAGGCCAGCTTCAAAGAGGTTCTGGAGTATCCTCATCGTCTTTTGGGCAGAGAGTCTAAGTCTGTCTCCCGCCTCTTGGAGGATAGTGTCCGTTGAGTAGGGGGGTGGAGGTTTTCTTTCTTCCTCCCTCTCGTTGGCTAGGTATATACGTGCAAGGTCAAGGTCATTATGGATGCTCTCCGCTATCCTCAGGTCCTCCTCCTCTATCCTGAAGGTGTGGCCCTCTATCTTAACCTCTATCTCCGCCTTCTTTTCCTTTGACCTTCTGTACCTCTCTATTACCCAGCCAAGGACCGGTGTCTGGACCCTACCTGCGGAGAAGTAATTCTTGCCGAAGACCTTCCAGAGTATACGGGATAGGGTAAAACCGACCCATCTGTCAAGGACTCTTCTGACCAGCTGGGACTTAACCAGATTTACATCAAAGTCCCTCGGGTTCTCCACCGCCTCCCTGAAAGCCCTCGGGGTTACCTCGTGGAACTCCGCCCTCCTGATGTTCCTGTTATAAGGTTTCAGAAACAGCAAAAGGTCGTAGGCTATCTTCTCCCCTTCCGCGTCCGGGTCCGTGGCTATGAAGACCTCGTCCACCTGATAGCTCAGGTCCCTGAGGCCGTCTATTATGCTCATCTTGTCCTCTATCCTGCCCCTGCATCTGGTCCTAAGATACTCCTCCTCAGTGTGCTGAAGGCCGTT
>JAJRQX010000065.1 GCA_024280065.1 Aquificota bacterium | reverse complement strand
GGCGCTCTTTATACCCGCAACATCATCCGGGGTGATATCTACCACCTCAACCTCATACCCTTTCTTCTCCGCCCACCTCCTGTACATCCTCAGGAGCATCTCAGCCCAGTCGCAGGCATCAACACCTCCCGCTCCCGCCTGAACAGTAAGGTATGCGTTCCTGGAGTCCATTTCATCAGAAAGGTAGGTCTTCACCTCAAGTTCTGAGATCCTCTCCTCAATGGTTCTCAGCTCCTCCTCCATTATGGCCCAGGTCTCCACGTCTTCCTCGGGTGTGGACTCCGAAAGCTCTTCAAGTTCCTTGAGGGAACTCTCTATGGTCTCAATAGACTCAAGGGTTTCTTCAAGCCACTTTCTCCTCTGTATTACCTCCCTCGCCCTCTCCTGGTCCTCCCAGAAGTTTCCCTCGGACATCCTTCTGTCTATCTCCTCAAGCTCCCCCCTGAGGCTCTCCGGGTTCAAGACCTTCTTTACATGGTCAAACCTCTCCCTGAGGTCTTCTATCCTGCTTTTTAGATCTACCATTATCAGTCCACCACCTTATAGCCCCATTCCTCAACCGCCCTCTTTATCTCCTCCTTCGGGATCTCTCTCGTCGCGGTTATGCGGACTATACCTGTCTCAAGGGACACGTCCACCTCGGAAACACCCTCAAGTGACTTTATGGCATTCTTAACCGTCCTGACACAGTGGTCGCAGCTCATACCCTGGACTCTAACGGTTAGTTCCTTCATGATCTTTATTTTATACGGCCCCTACAGCCTTAGCCACCCGTTCTATCAGGACCTTCAGACGGTCAGGGTCCGTCCCGCTTAAGGATACGTGGGCATCTGGGTGGCCGTAAAGACCGCAGAGGGCGACTATCCTGGTGTCTGTGTGTTTCCTGAGCATCCTTATGACGAAGTCTGTCCTGTAGCAGTGAACTCCGACCATGAGGGTGAGGTCGTGGTTCCCGTGAAGGATGGAAAGGTGAGGATTCGGAGGGTCTATCTCCCTCGCAGGATCAAAGTTCCCGTTTCTGGGCCTGTAATCTGGGAGTATGTGGACGTTAAGGTTCGGGACCACTTCCTTCAGTCTCTTTATTACCTTTGCCTTTTCCCTTACCTCCTCGTTCCAGTCCCACAGGACGAGGGGTCCGACTATGAGGGTCGGACTTTCCGCTTCATGGATCAGCCTTACAGTTTCCTCAAGAGCATCCTCCCAGCTCACCTTCTTACCTTCTATGAAGCCTATCTCCGTGCTTTTCTCCCTCACTATGGGCAGTCTCGTTCTGTCCTCCTCAGGTCCCGGGGCTACCTTAGGTATTCTGTAGCTCTTTGGTATGAACTCCTTAAGGTAGGGTGAGGGGATGGGTTTTGGCTTCTTCTTTCTCCCGTTTGGTGAACCCACAGTCTCCTTTATGGACAGTATCCTCTCCGAGTCTTCCACGTACAGGTCCAGCTCCACCTGGAACTCTCCGTGGTAAGCCTTCTCCTCCTCCTCAACCCCCAAGTCGTAGCAGGTCGTCCCTATGATGTCTATGAGGACGCCGCTTGCTCCCCACTCTTTGGCCTTTCTGAAGATCTCGTATCTCTTCTCATAAAACTCGTAGCAGCAGTGTCCTATGTAGGTGTAGCCGTTCTCACCGCACCACCTCAGGACGTCCCTCAGCATCTCAAAGCTGGTTATGGTTATTGGTATCATGCCCTTCTCGTAGGCCATCCTGTAAAGGTCCCCGACGGTGCAACCTCCGCACTCACCACAGTCGTCCGTGTGTCTGTAATCGCACCATGTAGGCTTGGCACAGTAGGGAAGGAGCATAACCTTTGCCTTCTTTATGTTCTCCTTAAGAGATCCTCCTATGCTACCTATGATCTTATTCAGGCTTTTTTTTTCTATGCCCAGGTCCTCAGCCTCCAGCTTCCTTAAGGGAAACAGGACCGCCTCAACGAAGTCGTCAACCTTCAGGTTCACGCTCTCAAAGGTGTTCTTTTCAAAGAACTCCCTTATCCTCCTTTCAACATCCTGAACTGGGGTATGTTTGAGGTAAGCCTCAAGGTCGTATATAATCCTCCTGGGGTTTATGAACAGGTCCCCGTTTATGATGACCTGCTCAAGGACCTTCCTCTCAGTGTCCACCTTGGCGGACACCCTGAAGGTCCCTCCGGGACATCTGTATATGCCGTAGAGGAACTCGGAGCTCTCGGGTGCCCTCTTGACGTGGTATATCCACTCCTCGCTCCTGAAGTAGGGTATCCTCTCCTCCCAGAGCTTTTTCTCTTCCTCGGTCAGGTCCCCCCAGTCCCCTGATACGCCGAGTTCCTCCTTAAAGGCCTCAAGAAGAGCTTCAAAGACTTCCTCCTTCGGCGGAACCCTTCCGAGTTCACGCTTCAGCCAAGTAACCCTGTCCTCTGCAGCCTTTATACCCTTTGAAGTCAGCTTCTCAACAGGTATCTGGAGGGATTTCAGCATCCTCTCCACGTTGAAGTCAACGAGTACGGTCCCCTGGTAGAGGAAGGCCTTGCCCTCAAATACACCTCCCGTTCCCGATATCTTCTTTCCTTCCACTTCTATGTCGTTCCTGGGTCTGAACTGGGCGTTCACGCCGAGCTTTTGGAGTCCTTTCGCGGCGGCCTTGCATATCGCCTGGGTTATCTCTTCATAGGAGGCGTTCCCGAACTCCTCCCTGGTTGCGATTATCTCCCAGCCTATCTGGGTCTCGTCAAAGTATATAGCTCCTCCTCCCGTTATCCTCCTGCCCACCTCTATGCCTTCCCTTGAGGTGAACTCCTCTCTAACCTCCTGTTCAACCGCTTGGTGATAGCCTATGAGGACGCACTCGGGCTTGAACTGTAAGAACCTGACGGTGCTCGGAATCCTGTCCTCAGACCTGAGCCTGAGGAGGACCTCATCCAAAGCTATGTTCTCGTAGTGAGGCCTCTGGCCTGTGTATACTATCCTCCACATGCCTCTCCTCCTGGAAATCTTGGGAATAAGGTAAGAAAATTATAGTATGACTGGGTTGATAAAAATCATGTCCTTCACCGTAGCCCTCCTCCTGCTGTCCTGTGCCAAGTTCTCCGTTGAGACACACAGGGCTGGCGGGTGCGATGTAAAGGACCACCCATACGGGAAGGCAGGCTACGTTGAGGTCTTCTGTCCCGACCTTTCCTTCACGGTACGTTACGACAATCAGCCTGACGGCAGGGACCCTCTTGTTATAGACATTAAAGGTGTTGAGGCTGAAAGGGTGAGCTTAAAGAGAGACGACCGATACGAGGTCCACTTCGCGGGTGAGGTCCTGGAGGGGTGGAGACTTGATGAGACCTGGGTCTTGAGAAGGAACGGAAAGGAGTTTACACTTAAGGGTTACGAATACTTCGTAAATGGTGGTTCCTCCTGCTACGAGGAGGAAGAAGCTTACGTTCTCACGCTTACTTACGGTGGTAAGAATATAACCTTACTTGACTACTTCCACGAGGAGACGGACTGCGGGAGCAACTGATATGGGTGTGAGAAAGGCGAAGACCCGGGACGCTACAGTGATTTACAACCTTGTAAACGTCCAGGCAGCTAAGGGCATGCTTCTTCCGAGAAGCCTGAGCTCCATATACGAGCACATAAGGGATTTCTGGGTCTTTGAGGAAGGTGGTGAGGTGGTGGGTTGTGCGGCCCTTCAGGTGGTCTGGGAGGACCTGGCGGAGATAAGGAGTCTGGCGGTAAGGGAGGACAGGCAAGGGGAAGGAATAGGGAAAGCCCTCGTCCTTGCATGCCTCAGGGAGGCTAAGGGGCTGGGTATTGCAAGGGTCTTCTCTCTTACATACGCCAAGGACTTTTTCTTAAAGATGGGCTTCAGGGAGATAGACAAGACCGATCTGCCCCAGAAGATATGGACGGACTGCGTTAACTGTGTGAAGTTCCCTACATGCGATGAGGTGGCTGTTATAATTGAGCTTGCACATGTCTCCCCTGATCTCCTTGAGGAAGGTCTCAAAGTTGGTAGAGGGTGAGGAGATCCTGAAGGATATAAGCATAGACGTATACAGGGGTGAGTTCCTGAGCGTGGTAGGTCCTTCAGGTTCGGGCAAGAGCTCCCTCCTCTACATAATGGGCCTTCTGGACAGACCCTCCTCGGGAGAGGTCCTCTTTGAGGGTGAGAGGGTGGATTTCTCGGACGATGTAAAGGTATCGGGTATAAGGAACAGGAGGATAGGTTTTGTCTTCCAGTTCCACTACCTAATACCGGAGCTGACCGCTCTGGAGAACGTCATGGTCCCCATGGTGAGGTGCGGGGTTCCAAGGGATAGGGCGAGGGAGAGAGCGTACGAGCTTCTGGGGAAGTTCGGCCTAAGAGGTAAGGAGGGGAGAAAACCCTACCAGCTTTCAGGAGGGGAGCAACAAAGGGTAGCAGTGGCGAGAGCGGTGGCCAACGACCCTGACCTGATACTCGCGGACGAACCGACGGGAAACCTTGACACTAGGAACACGGAGATCGTTATAGATCTACTCTTGGAGCTTAACTCTTCGGGGACCACCGTGGTCATGGTCACCCACGACCCGGACCTTGCCAGGAGGGCCAGCAGGATAGTTGAGATGGTGGACGGGAGGATAGTGAGGTCATGAAGAGCTTCAGGGATTTTATGGAGGAGAGGGTGAGGAGCTACTACACCTCAGGGGGAGAGAAGATAGGACCTAAGGGGGACTTCTTCACAGCTCCCGAGCTTGACAGGTCCTTCGGCAGAGCCATAGCTGAGTTCCTCCTTCCTTTCCTGAGGGAGTTTGAGAGTCCCGCGAT
>JAJRQX010000064.1 GCA_024280065.1 Aquificota bacterium | reverse complement strand
GGCGTCCTCTCCCCCACCTCCATCTCCCTCAGTATATAGGTGTTCTCGGGGTACATGTAGATCCTCCTGTGCTTCTTTACGTATCCGACGAAGGGTAAACCTTTCACCTTGGCCGTGTAGTGGACGGTACCGTCCGTGATCATAAGGTCTGGACTCTCCTCCCTGAAGACCTCCTCCGCTACGCCAGCCTCCATATCCGCCATCACCTCGTTGACATAGGGTGATATCTCCTTGTCTGTCTCCTTCACGAAGAAGTCAAGGGAGACCTCACCGAATTTAAAGCTCAACGTTCTCTGGCCGAGGTCCGTCCCCTTCTCAACGAAGAAGAACCTCTCCACCTTCAGCTTCCTGAAGGCCTCCTCCGCAGGGTTCGTTCTACCTATCCTGAGTACAAGAGCACCGACACCTATGGATACGAAGGCACCCTGGGATACGGTCCCGTCCTCCGCCTCAAGGTATACAAGGTTTTCCGTCCTTCTCACACCGTCCACAAAGGCCACCCTTATACCGTCAGCAGGCTCACCCCTTATAGGCTTCCACTCCCTCCTCTCCGCATAAAGGTCCCCTATCTCCTCCGACTCCTCAAGGTAGAGATCGTCCACCTCAAGGACCTTCCATGTATCAAAGGAGAACCTATATTTTCCCAGCCTGGGCATGCCTGACCTCCTCCAGCTTCCTCCAGAGGGTATCTTTTAGCGTTTCAAGACCCTCCCCTGTTAAGGCTGAGACAGCGTAGAACTCGTATCCCATCTCACCGAACCGTTCTTTTAGATCCTCAAGGTAACCCCTGTCCGAGAGTGCGTCTATTTTGTTCCCGACGACTATCTGGGGTTTGTTCGTGAGATCTTCGCTGTAGAGCTCAAGCTCCCTGTTTACAGTCCTGAAGGCGTCAACAGGGTCCATCTCCCTGAAGTCGGAAACGTCTATGAGGTGAAGGAGAAGGCGTGTCCTCTCTATGTGTCTCAGGAACTCGTGCCCCAGGCCTGCCCCCCTGTGGGCGTTCTCTATGAGACCGGGTATATCCGCTAAAACTATCCTCCTCTCAAGGTCAAGCTCAAGGACGCCAAGGTTCGGCGTCAGAGTTGTAAAGGGGTAGTCTGCCACCTTGGGTCTTGCCCTCGTGAGCCTTGAGAGAAGGGTGGACTTCCCTGCGTTCGGAAGGCCTACTATACCCACATCCGCTATCAGCTTCAGCTCAAGAACCACCCACCTCTCCTCACCCTCTTCTCCGGGCTCCGCGTATCTTGGAGCTTGGTCGGTGGGTGTCGCGAAGTGGGCGTTACCTCTTCCTCCCCTTCCTCCCTTCGCCACCACGCACCTCTGTCCCTCCTTCACAAGGTCGCATATGACCTCACCCGTCTCCGCATCCTTCACCACAGTTCCGAGCGGGACGTAAACTATTAGGTCCTCCCCGTCTTTGCCCTTCTGGTTCTTGCCCCTGCCGTGCTGACCGTTCTCCGCTACGAAGTGCTTTTTATACTTGAAGTCTAAGAGTGTGTGCTTGCTTGATGTGGCCACAAAGATAACGTCCCCTCCCTTACCCCCATCACCTCCCGCGGGTCCTCCCCTCGGTCTGAACTTCTCCCTTAAGAATGCGACCGCACCGTTCCCGCCCCTTCCACCTTTAACGAAGACCTTGACCCTGTCTAAGAACAGCTTTTCCATTTCTATCAGAGCTCAACCCTTCCTTCCTCTGAGTATACGTAAACCTTTCCCTCCTCCTCATCCCTTGTACGCTTATGGGACCCGTCGCAAAAGGGAAAGTCCTTTGAGAGTCCGCACATGCAGATGTATATGTCCCCGTTCTTCCCCTCGATCTTCTTAGGTCCCTTTTCCGTGAACTTCACAAGTCTCGCCATGGCACCACCTCCTTAACGGTTTTTTTCCTCAGGCGGGTTGTAGAGGAAGCCTGTAACACCACCCCAGACAAGGTGTAGTATGAAAAGGGATAGCTGAACGCTAAGAGGTGTAGGCTTGCTGAACCACGCAGCTCCTCCCAGAGAGCCTATCAGGGATACGATGAAGACGAATATATGCCAGATGACGCCGTAGATAAGACCCTTGACGATCCCGCTCCCGGGAAGTCTGTTCCAGACATAGGGAAGGACTAAGGGTATAGCGAAGAGGGTAGCATCTACCTGATGTTTGAAGAGCCATGCGGGGTCCTTTATTCCCGGGAACACTCCGAATAGGCCGAACCACCTGGCATAGACTTGGTCAAGAATCACCATCGCCCAGCCGCCCATTTGGGAGGCGAAGAGGAAGCTCCAGAAGTTGACGCCCCTTATAACACTCATGACTCCTCCATTCTCATATTTAAACCTTTACGGACAAGCTGTCAAGAACTATCCTTTCTGTTATATACTATACTTATGGAAACTAAAGAAATATTCGTAGTCCTGAACGGTAAGGAGTATCACTGTCCGGTTGAGCTTGTCATAGACCTGATAAGCGGCAAGTGGAAGCTCCTGATCCTGAGAGAGCTTATGAAGGGAACGAAGAGGTTCTCGGAACTCCACAGGAGCATACCGGGTATAACCCAGAAGATGCTTACCAGACAGCTAAGGGACCTTGAGAGGTGCGGTCTCGTGAGGAGGAAGGTCTACCCTCAGGTCCCTCCTAAGGTTGAATACAGCCTGACGGACTTAGGAAGAAGCCTTGAGGAGATCTTTGATGCCATGCACAGATGGGGCCTCAAGTATATAAAGAGCTTTTCACTTTGACCTGATGAGGATAATTACAGGCTGGGGCTGGAGTCTCCCGTTCACGTAGGAACCTTCTGGAGCGAGAATGGTCTTGACGATACCGTCAACGGGAGCGTGTATCTTGGTGTAAGAGATCAGGGTCTCCACCCTCATAAGCTCACCCTCCACCTGCCTTATCTGGGCCTTCAGCGTATCGTAGCGTATCTTCTGGTCCTCAAGCCTTGTCTCCGCAAGCAAGTTCCTCTCAAAGAGCTCCTTGAGTCTCCTGTAGTCCCTCTCAGCCTTCCAGAGCCTTGCCTTTATCTCCTCCTTCCTCCCCAGAAGCTTCTCCCTCTCAGCCACATACAGGGAGGGGTCTATCTCCATGAGTATCTGTCCTTTCTTCACTTTCTGTCCTTCCTTCACATAGACATTAAGGACCTTCCCCGTGACTATGGCGTAGACCTTTACCTCTTGGGCAAGCAGGATCAGGGGAAGAGCCAATAAGACCACAAAGGTCATATCTCCTCCACCCTCTCGGTGAGGAATGGGTGTTCTTCCGAAAAGGCCCTCATCGGGTCCTCACCCATAAGGTCGTAGACCCTCATGAGAAAGATTATTATCCTGAACTTGGCCTCCATGACCCTCCTTTCAGCCTCCGTCTTGGTTGACATGGCGTATCCGAGGTCAAAGGCAAGCTCAAGCTCGTAGTTGGACCTGGAGAGGTCTAGATTCTCCTGGGCCCACCTGTCAAACGCAACCGCGTCCTGATACTCCGCTAAGAGCTCCTCCCACACGTAGGGGAGTGTGAGGGCTCTTTCCTTCAGCCTTTCAATGATATCTTCCCTTTCAATCTCAACAGCCCTCTTGAGGTCAAGGAAGCTCTTTTCTCTGTAAAACGAAGTCCTTCCGTCAAACAGTGGAACCCTAAGAACCAGGTTCGCCCCCGCTTTCGTTTTTCCGAAGTCCTCGTAAGGTGTGAACCCCGTCAGGTATGCGTAAAGCTCAGGATAAAGGATCCTCTTCTGCTCCTTTGCCCTGCTCTCAAGATACGCTATCTCCAGAGATTTGACCTTGACCAGGTAGTTGTTCTCTACTCTCTTGAGGATGTATCCTGGGTCAAGGACCTTGTCCTCGGGAAAGGAGAACTCAAGGAGGTCAGAGAGATCTATCACTACCGGCTTTGCTACATCAATACCCAGGAACCTCTTTATCCTGTATAGGGTCTCGTTGTATCTCCTCTGGGCTTCCATAAGCTCCGCCCTGAACCTCCTGTAGGTGGACTCCCACTCCGCTACCTTCACCCTGTCCGAGAGGCCTTCCTTCAGTCTCTCCCTCTCCCTGTCAAACCTGACGTAGGCCACAGCCATCTCCTCCCTCTTTACCTCGGCAAGCTTTTCCGCAAGGTAAAGGTCCATGAACAGCTTAACCACCTTTATCTTTACCTGTCTTTCAAACTCCTTAAGGATTTCCCTCTTTATCTTTGTGTTTATCTTTGCGGACCTTATACGGGCGAGCCTGTTCCCGAAGTCAAGGAGCAGGACGCTACCGAAGAGGGTAAACCCGTCTTTGTCCGTGAAGAGGTCCACCTTGGGTGAGAACCTGTCCCACTTCTCCGCTCTGTATATATCCTCAAGGGACAGGATCTCCTTCTTTATCCTCAGTATCTCCCTGTTTCGGGATAAGGCGAGTTCAACCGCCTTTTTTAGGTCTATGCGTAAGACCTCTTCCCCGTAGGAGGGGAGGGTCAGCATCAGAATAAGGAAGAGGGTTACCATTTTATCCTCTTTCTCTCCTCCCTGACGAACCTGTAAAGGCTCACCTTCTTGTAGTGTCCCTCAACTATGTATCTACCTATGAGAAACCAGTCCTTGGGAGGGAAGTAGCCGACAAGCTTTATTATCGGCTTTCCTTCCCTGTCAACAAATAGAAACACGGGCGTAGCCCTCACCCTGTGCTTGTGGGCGAACTCCTTTTCTGTCATCTCCTTCCCATCAAAGTCCACAACGGGGTTGGCGCCCTTTATGTCCAGCAAGATCATGTAGAAGTTTTTGGTGTAAAACTCCTTCACCCTCGGGTCCTGAAATGTTACCCTGTACATCTTGTCGCAGAACGGACATCCCTCCTGATGGAACATTATGAAGAGATACTTACCCTCCTCGTTCGCTTCCTGAAGGTCCTCCCTGAGGTTCAGAAAGGAGAGCTTTAAAAAGGGGATCTCAATATCCGGGGGTAAGGCGAAGACAAAAGCTCCGAAGACAAGCGTCAGAACCGCCCTTACCATCGGAGAATAATTTATCCCTCCGAGGTCTGGAGGGCAACTGTGGTAATATTTTTAAAACACCGTTTAGGGAGAGGAAGATGGGTGAGAAGAAGTGGAGGACCGCCATAACGACCCATGTGGACCACGAGGTCTACATAAGGGGCTACAAGCTCCTTGACCTTGTGGGAAACCTCACCTTCGCCCAGGCGATCTACCTTCTCCTCAAAGGAGAGCTTCCTTCAGAAGCCGAGTCCAGGATGATGGAGGCGATATTCGTCTCGGTAATAGACCACGGGATAGCTCCTCCCTCAGTGATAGCGGCAAGGTCCGTCGCGAGCGGCGGAAACTCCCTGAACGTGGGTGTGGCCGCGGGGGTCTTGGCCTTCGGGTCCGCACACGGGGGAGCTCTTGAGGACGCGATGAGGTTCATGCAAGAGGGTGTGAAGAGCGGAAGGTCAGTTCAGGAGATAGTATCCGAATACCTGTCCCAGAAGAGGCCCATACCCGGATACGGCCACAGATACTACAAGGAGTTTGACCCAAGGACCAAAAGACTCATGGATCTTGCGAAGGAGTATGGGTTCTACGGTAAGCACTGCGAGTTCGCCCAGAAGGTTGAGGAGGAGATATTCAGGCAGAAGGGAAAGAAGATAGTCCTGAACGTGGACGGGGCTATAGCCGCGGTGACCTCGGACATGGGCTTTGACTGGAGGTTGGGTAAAGGCTTCTTCATAATAGGGAGGGTCCCCGGGCTGGTAGCCCACGTTTATGAGGAACTTGTAAACGAAAAACCCTTCTCCAAGAGGCTATCCGAGGAGGAGACCGAGTACACGGGCGTTGAACCGAGGGAGCTTCCCGAGGAGTTCAGGAAGGTATGAGCAAAAATCTGGCATACGGACTGGGAATACTGCTGGTGGCCCTGCTCCTATACCTCAGTCTGTTTGTTAATACAGGGAAGGGTCCAGATAGAGGGCTGGAGGGTAAGAAGGCACCCGACTTTGAAGCCGTGACCGTTGACGGCAAGAGGATAAGGCTTTCGGACCTGAAGGGCAAGATCGTCCTCCTGAACTTCTGGGCTACTTGGTGTCCGCCCTGCAGGGAAGAGATGCC
>JAJRQX010000063.1 GCA_024280065.1 Aquificota bacterium | reverse complement strand
GGTATGGTTCTAACGGACATCTTTACACGTGAGGAGCTTAAGGTTATAGATAACTTTCTTGTCCTGCTCGCACAGGTGGTTGGAGCTGTTAAAGCACTGGATGAGTTCACGGACAAGCTTGAGTATTACGCAGCCAGGGACCCTCTTACTAAACTCTATAACCAGAGAGTCTTCTGGGAGTTTCTTGAGTATGAGATAAACAGGGCAAGACGTCACGGATACAGGTTTGCCCTTCTGGTTATTGACATTGATAACTTCAAGGTGATCAACGATACGTACGGGCACGGGTTCGGAGATACGGTCCTCAAGGAGGTGGCCAAGACACTCAGGGAAAGTCTCAGGGAGGGTGATATCATAGCAAGATACGGAGGTGATGAGTTTACCGTCATCCTTCCCTACTCTTCCCATGACCAAGCTTTCCGTGTAGCAAACAGGATAGTGGAGAAACTGAGCAAGTTGTCTATAACATTCCCCGACGGAAAGAAGCTCAGACTTACTGTATCGGTGGGCATAGCCGTGTTTCCGGATCATGCTGAGGATAGCAAACGTCTGTTCACAATAGCGGATAACATGATGTACAAAGCCAAGGAAGAAGGCAAAAACAGAATAATCCTGCCGACGGACAGGGACATGGAGAGGGTGATAGGTGAGTTCGGTAAAAAAGGCACGCTGATAGTGGAGGCGGTTGAAAAGAGAAGGGTGTTTCCTGTATTTCAGCCCATAGCGGACGTACGAACTCTTGAAACCTACGCGTACGAGGTCCTTATGAGGATAGAGGGAGATGACAGGGTACTCAAAGCTGAGGAGTTCATCACCGTTGCGGAGAACATGGGTCTGGTTCACAGGCTGGACTACATAGTCCTGGAGAAGGCTCTCGGCAAACTATCCACAAGTAATTTCAAAGGCAAGCTCTTTTTCAACCTATCACCGAGGTCCTTAGTTCTTAAGGACTTCACTGATAATCTCATCAGGATTGTCAGGGAAAGCGGTGTGGACCCAGAGAGAGTGGTCTTTGAGATAACGGAAAGGGAAACTGTAAAGAACATAGAACTCTTGAAGGATTTTATAAGAAGGCTCAGGGATGAAGGCTTCAGCTTTGCTATAGATGACTTTGGTTCGGGTTTCTCATCGTTTATGTATCTTAAGCACTTTCCTGTTGACTATATAAAGATTGAAGGTGAGTTTATAAGGTCTTTAATCTCAAGTAAGATGGATATGGCTTTCGTCATAAGCATTACAGCCATGTGTAAGCACCTCAATATAAAGACAATAGCGGAATTTGTTGAAAATGAAGAGGTATTTAATGAGGTTAAAGCCTTAGGTGTGGATTATGTTCAGGGGTTCTACATAGGAAAACCTGTGCGGAAACCGTAAAATTACGGAAAGCTTATGTATTGACATATAAAAGGCCTCGTTAAATTTTTACTTAATGACAGTCCTTGTAATTTCACGCTCTAAGTTTTTCAGAGAAGCGCTCAAGCTGATCATCTCGGATATGGTGGATGAGATAGATGTCTCCGACAGAATCCACAGAGGGGATAAGGTCTATGACCTCATACTTTGGGACCTTGAGTCCCTTTACGGAGAACCGCAAATTGAGGACAGAGTTATGGATCTGAAAGCGAAGGGTTCAAAAGTTGTGGTGTTCGCCTTTGACCCTGCGGACAGATTCAGGGATACTATAAATAAGATAGGAGCGGACGGGTATATACACAGACCGCTGGACCCGCGGACCGTAAGGGAAGCCATCTCAGGACTGGATTAAATTTCTGTCTGTGTAACCGAAAAGAATTTAATAAGTCCCAATGGAGGTTCAAGTATGAGGGACATACTGCCTCCGGAGGAGGGTTCCGAGAGGGCGGCTATAAGAACACGTGCTACAAAACACAGACCGCAAAGAACTTCCGCCAAAAGACAGGCTCTCGTTGAGAGGATAGCGTCCGCAGCCGAGGAAGTGGCCGCCTCTATAGCGGAGATATCCTCCGCGACCGAGGAAGCGAAGAGGTCTGCAGAGACTGTAGCTTCAGCAGCGGAGGAAGCTGCAAGGTCAACCGAGGAAAACAGGAAGGCTGTGGACCTGATACATGAACTTGTAAAGAAAGGTATGGAGGAGGCTACAAGACTCCACGATGTGATAGCGGATCTTGGAAAAAGGACAAAGGCACTATCTCAGGTTATAAACTCACTCTCGGACAGCATACTTAACACAGCAGAGAAGATAGAGGAGACTTCGGAGACCGTTCGCGTGATAGAGAGGATATCCTCCGATATATAAAGGATAACGGGGTCAATACTCAAGATAGCGGACAGGGTGAACCTCCTCGCCCTCAACGCTGCGATAGAAGCCGCAAAGGCCGGAGAACACGGGAGGGGTTTCTCCGTAGTCGCTGAGGAGGTCAGGATCATGACGGAGATGTCGGAGAAGAACACATCAGAGATCCAGAGAAGACTGGGCGATATAGTGGAAAGCATAAAGGGTGTGGTTGACAGGATAACCCACCTGGTTCGGGAAGGAAAGGACCAGGTTGAGACGATGAAGCAGATAGTTTCCGAGTTTGAGGATATAACCAGAATGATCTCCGACCTGAACCTCGCGGTAGAGGACTTTATAAACCTTTACAGGGAAGAGATGAGAGCCCTTGAAGAGCTCAGGAACAGTTCCGAGCAGGTGGCGTCCGCTGCGGCCGAGCAGTCCTCCGCAGCGGAAGAGATTTCCAGGTCCGTGGGTGAGCTGGCTACAGCGATGGACGAGATAAATGCGGCAGCGGAGGAGCTCAGGAGAATGGCAACAGAGCTCAGAGACACAGCTTCAATTGAGGACAAAGCGGCTGAACAGATCGCTGCATCAGCGGAGCAGCTCTCCGCATCAGTTGAAGAGTTCACCAGCAGTATAGAGCAGGTAAAACAGGCTGTGGACCAGCTCTCCTCTGCAGCAGAGGAGCAGGCAAGGTCAGCGGAGGGTATGCTCAACCTCGCCAGGAATCTAAAGGAGGCGTCCGAAAACGTCAACAGAAGTGCGGAGGAGAGTTTGAAAGCCCTTAAGAGGGCTATGGAACCGTACAGAAAAGGTAAAGAGTCCCTCTTCAGTGCAAAGGATAAACTTGAGAAGCTAAGGCGGGGTCTGGAAGAGAGCATGGAGAGTCTCAGAAACCTGAGAAGACAAACAGCGGGTATGAACAGAATAATAGGTAAGCTGGAGCTGATAATGGTTCAGACGAACATGCTGTCCGTAAACGGATTCATAGAGGCCGCAAGGTCTGGGGAGTTCGGTAAGGGTTTTGAGGTCGTCTCCTCCGATATAAAGAACCTGTCCATGGAAGGTACCGAAAATATAGACAGCCTTCAGAACAGCCTTGCGGAGATAGAGGACCAGTTTGATGTTTTCAGCCAGAGGTTGACCGTGGTCTCAGCGGAGGTGCTGGCGGACATGGACTCTGCTTCCAAGGCAGGTACCGGTGCGGAGGAATGTGTGAACATAACCGAGGAAGCCTACAGACTAATGTCCGCCACTGTTAAAGGTTCTAAGGATATCCTGAACAGGATTGAGGGTGTGGTCTCCGCATCAGAACAGATAGCTTCCGCAGCGGAGGAGACTTCAAGGACAACAAGCGAACTCGCACAGGCGGTCAGCCAGATAGAGCAGGCTGTAAGGCAGATATCTCAGGCAATAGATGAACTTGCGGCTGTAGCGGATGAGCTTCAGGCTTACTGATGGCGGACGTGAAGAGCTTTATAGTCTTCAGGGTTAAGGACCAGAACTTCGCCTATGAGACGGATAAGGTTGTTGAAACGGTGAGGATAACGTCAGTGTTTCCCGTACCTATGGCCCCAGATTACATCAGGGGTGTGATGAACCTGAGAAACAACGTGATACCTCTTGTTGACCTCAGGAAGCTGTTGTGGGACGAAACATCGTCTTCAAACACAGCTATCATCGTCAAGGAAGGGGAAGCGAACGTAGGTCTTATGGTTGATTCAGTTAAAGACATAACGGAGGTAGACCCAAAGGATATAAAGAAAGTGAAGAAAAAGGAAATGGAAGGCCTAAAGAGGGAGTTTGTAAGGGGTATGGTGGAGAGGGAGAATGAAGTGGTTTTCTTGCTTGACCTAAAAACGATAACGGAAAAGAGACGGTCCCGCAAAGGTAGGGAAGCCAAGAAGATAGTGAAAGAAGTAAACCGCGATAGGACCCATGGGAGGAATCTAAGGGGTTTTGTTGTATTCCCTGCGGGCAAGGAGTGGTTTGCCCTGCCCGTTGAAGAGGTGAGGGAGATTATAGACTATCCTTCAAACCTTTCAAGGATACCGAAGGCTCCCGCCTATGTTGAGGGTGTATTCCTGCTGAGAGGTGAAGACCTTGTCCTCGTTTCCTTCTGCAGAGCGGTGGGTGTTGAGGGATGCGGCGAGGAGAGAAGGGCTATAGTCATTACCGTAAACCGTAGACCGCTTGCCGTAGGTGTGGAAGATGTTAAGGAGATCAGGTGGGTTGAGGAGGAGTCCATCCTGCCTATGGAAAGGGACGGTTCAAGAGGTGTAATAGCCCTGGACGGTGGTGAGAGGATAGTCCTTATAGTTAGCGGGAAGGATATCGTAAATCCCGATGAGATAGAGGACATCTCCGCGGATGAACACGGAAAGGATGTCCGTGAGGAGGTTAAGGAAATGAGGAGCTTTGTGTGGTTCACGGTGGGCGATGTGGAAATGGCCATATCCATAGAGAAGGTGAAGGAGGTCGTTGAGGTTGATAGACTTACACAGATGCCCGGATCTCCGGACCACATAGAGGGTGTCTATAACCTGCGGAACTCAGTGATAGCCATATCCTCCCTTCCTAGGAGGCTCGGTATGGAGGCTGATGTATCTGACAAGGTTATAGTCCTTGAGAGCGTGCCTGTGGGTTTCAAGGTCACAAGGCTGAAGGGTATACTCAGGGTGCCTGAGGAGGACATACAGCCAGCGGATCAGATAACAGGTGCTGAGGAGAGGGTCCTTGAAGGTGTTATAAAAACTAAGGAAGGTGGTGTCATATTCGTTCTTGATCCGGAAAAGGTCCTTAAGGAGGAGGACTTAAGGTTCCTGGAGGAGGGTGTGGTAAAGGATGGAGAGGGTTAACGGAGAGGACCTTCTCAGGATAACAAACATAATTATGAACACAGCCAGGGCAGTGGAGGAGTTCCTTGAGACTTCATGCCTTATTGAGCTTGACCAGATATTCGGAACGATCCTTGAAAAGCTAAACACCTTCTTCAGGAAGGTTGAGGATGGATTCAAGAACTTTGTGGTTTTTGAAATGTATGTTATATGTGCATACACAAGGGACTTGGGCTTTACGCTGAAGAATATACCGGAGGAGGTAAGAAATAGGGTTTATGAGCTCAGGGACTCCCAGGATATCTGCGGTTTCACAGGACGTGAGTGTGTGTGTGGTAAGTCCGTTGAATTCCTAAAACAGAGGTTCAGTGAAAAGATGTCCGCCCTTATGTCTTCGGGTGAAGCCCTTATGAAAGGCTCCTCAGACCTGAAGAAGGGCATGGAAGATCTGGGGAAGGAGGTAGAGTCCCTCACGGAGATAGCCAGGAAGATCATGAACATAGCAGAGCTGATAGAGATAATAGCCCTCAACGCATACATAGAGGCTGCGAGACTCGGAGAACACGGCAGGAGTTTCAAGGTCATAGCGGATGAGGTAAGACGTGCATCTGTAAAGACGAACGAGCTCGCCTCGGAAATAGTAGAGTCCATAAGGACCCTTCAGGATAGGTTCACACAGCAGATAGCCAAGCAGAGGGAGTTTGACGAGAGCATGTCCAACCTTGAGAGGGACCAGAGGAGTTTCAGCGAGGATCTGAACAGGGACCTTCTGTGGATGACCCAGAACTTCCTGGACTTCATTGAATACATGAGAAAGTTCATGGAGGAGGATATGGCTCTCCTCCAGGAGGTCAGGAGCACGATCCTGTCCGTCCTCCAGTCCATAGACCTCACAAACCAGAGGGTCGGAAACACAGCCAAAGCCCTTCACATACTCGCCAAGATGATAGAGGAGTTTGAAAGAACCATGAAAGGTGAAAAGGACCTCAAAGAGGCTTACAAACGCGTTGAGGATCTTTACGAGGAGTTTCGCAGGATACCCAAGCTCAGGGATGAGAGGGAGATAATTGCCAAGGTAGAGGGTAAAAAGATAGACAGGGATAAAGAGATGGTCGGGGAAAGACTTGAGGACATTGAAACGGATGTTGAGCTCTTTTAAGGAGG
>JAJRQX010000062.1 GCA_024280065.1 Aquificota bacterium | reverse complement strand
GACAAAGCTAACGCCTTCCTGCCTGACCGCCTTCCTGTAGGCTGACCTGTAGACGGCCTCCGTTATGGACCTCCTCTTCAGGTTTATCACCTCCACCTTCCTTGCCAAGACGTCCGCCCTTAAAGGATCCTTCTCAAGAAGGAGCTTGAGGGACAGCCTCGGGTCCGCTATCCTCCCCGGTGCGTTTATCCTCGGAGCTAGGGAGTAGGCAAGGTCCCTGGACGATATCTTGCCGTTCAGTTTGGCAACCCTGAGGAGGGCCTCAACACCTGGCTTCCTGATCACACCCTTCGCCACGCTCTCAAGGACTTTGATCCCCTTGTGAACGAGGATCCTGTTTATGTAGTTCATCGGCATAACATCTCCCACGGTCCCTATGGCAACGAGATCAAGGTGCTCCCTTACGTCCATATCAAGACCGAGCCTCCTTGCAAGGGCGGACGCCATGTAAAAGCATACGGCGGAGGATGACAGGTTCTTCATATGTTCCGGCGTCTCGTCGGAGATCCTTGGGTTGATCAGAACGCACCTCTCCGGGACCTTCTCCGGGACATTGTGGTGGTCAATTACTACCACGTCTACAGGAGACCCGTCTATCTCATCTATGGACGAGGTCCCGTTGTCCACGGTTATGAGAAGGTCACAGTATTTTGAAAAGAGGTTCATGAGATCTACATTCAGCCCGTAGCCGGTTTCCCTGGTGGGAAGAACGGGAACAACCCTGGCTCCCGCCCTCTTGAGAACGTCGTAGAGTATGGCGGTTCCGGTTATGCCGTCCACATCGTAATCCCCGAAGATAACGATCCTCTCCCCTCTGACAACCGCTCTCTCTATCCTCTCTATGCCCTCCTCCACGTTGGGCAGGAATCTGTAGGGAAGAAGGTTCCTTAGCTTCAGGTCAAAGATCAGGTCTCCTTCTTTCTCGTAGCCCCTGTTGGCTATGAGCTGGCTTAAAAACCGACCGTATCTCTTTACCGTCTCCTCATCCGGCTTTATATGATGGCTCAGGACTACCCACTCCTTACCTGAGACCCCCCTCATCTTCTCTCCATTATAAGTTTATCGGTGATGAACTTAAGACCCCTGAGGGTATAATCCGCCCAGGAAAGTATAACGAGGGCCAACGACAGCCGATACAGTAGGTTTATAACGACTTCTGGGAGGTGGGACCACAGGTTCTTCAGATAGACCGCCGAGACCAGAAACACCAGGGACACTGTAGCCACCTTGCCCGCAGGCGAGGGCGTGGGGACGAACCCGACCCTCATAAGCATGAGCGATCCCCCAACCAAGGCGAGATCTCTAGCCAAGACCAAGTTCAGGATCAGGGGGTCTATCCTGCTGGGAAGCAGGTAGCATGTGCTAACAAGACCTGCAAGGAGCAGAACTTTGTCCGCTAACGGGTCAAGGACTTTGCCCGTCAGTGTCTCGGCTTTAAGAATCCTGGCGAGTAGACCGTCAAGGGCGTCCGTGACCGCTAAGATGAGGAAGAAACCTCCGCTGAGGACCGGGTCTCCCCTGTAGGCAGTGACCAGGACTAAGGGTGACATGATGAGCCTTACAGCCGATAGGACGTTAGGTATGCTCTTTTGCAAGCCTGATCACCTCCTCAATCACCTCTTCAACACCCTTCCCTGTGGTGTCTATGATGACAGCGTCCGGAGCAGGCCTGAAGGGATACCTCTCCCTCCCCATATCCCTTCTGTCCCTCTCAATGATCTCCTTAAGGACCTCCTCGTAATCAGCATCTATGCCCCTCTCCTTAAGCTGGATCACCCTCCTCCTCGCCCTTTCCTCGGGTGAGGCGGTGAGGAAGACCTTAAGGTCCGCCTCAGGTATTATATGGGTTCCTGCGTCCCTGCCCTCCACGACCACCTGCGAACCACCTATAACCCTCCTGAAGTACCTGTTTATCTCTTCCCTGAACTCTGGAACAGAACCCACAAGCGATGCCAGTCTCCCGATATCTTCGGTGTGTATCAGACCTTCAACCCTGACACCCTCAACGAGGACCTCCGTGGTGCCTACCTTGGGAACTATCTCAACGGAACCTAATAAGGGTTTCAGGTCTTCCCACAGGACCTTATCCACCCTACCCTTGGCCTTCAGTATGAGGTAGCCGAAGGCCCTGTATGCGAGGCCGCTCTCCAAATAAGGTATACCCAGCTTTAAGGAAACCTCTCTCGCTACCGTGCTCTTTCCGCTAGCGGCGGGACCGTCAATGGCGATCTTCATAGGATTAGATCTTAATAGTAACCACCGCCAGAAGAGATCCCCTTGAGTTTGAGTTCAAGATCAGCGGGCTTGGAGGCGTACAGTATGGCGGTGTGGTAGTCTATGAGTCCCTGACGGTAAAGTTCTTCCAGATGTTGGTCAAAGGTCTGGGTACCGTAAGCTGCCTTCCCCTTGGCTATAAGGTCGGGTATCTCGTCTATCCTGTTGGGATCCATCAGGGCCTCCCTTATGGCACCCGTATTGATCATTATTTCAACAGCGGGGATCGCCCCCTTCCTGTCCGCCCTCGGAAGGAGCCTTTGGGAGAAGACTGCGACCAGAGTACCCGCCAGCATCTGCCTTATCTGTTCTCTTACCTCCAGCTTGAACATGCCTATAAGCCTGTTTACAGTCTCCTTGGCGTCAAGGGTATGCAAGGTTGAAAGAACCAGATGTCCTGTTTCCGCAGCCTGAAGAGCTATCTCCGCAGTCTCCGTGTCTCTGATCTCACCGACCATTATGACGTCCGGGTCCTCCCTCAGGGCGGCCCTCAGACCCCTTGCGAAGCTCTGGGTGTCTATGCCGACCTCCCTCTGGACTATGTAGCAGTTCTTGTCCCTGAGCAGGTACTCTATAGGGTCCTCTATGGTAACTATGACCTTTCTCTGGGTCTTGTTCATCTCCTCTATTAGGGACGCCAGGGTCGTGGACTTACCCGAACCCGTAGGTCCTGTAACTAAAACCAGGCCCTTGTTTGAACCGAGTACCGTTTTCAGCATTATCTCCGGCAGGTTCAGGGATTCAAAGGGTGGTACCTCAAAGGGGATGACCCTGAAGGCCATACCCCAGGTACCCCTCTGCTTGAAGATGTTCACCCTGAACCTGGATACCTTTGGGAGGGAGTAGGAGATGTCTACCTCACCGTACTCCTCAAACTCCCTCTTCTTCTTTTCGCTCTTCCCTATGACCTCCTCAAAGAAGAGCTTGAAGTGCTCCTCGTCTATAATGGGAAACTCGTCAATGGCGTGAAGCTTCTTGTGTATGCGGAATATGGGCTTAGCTCCGACCTTTAGGTGGATGTCCGAGGCCTCAAGCTCGATCGCCCTCTTCAGTATCAGCTGGAGCAAGGCCTGCTACCTCCCTCACCTTTCTCTCTATCTCCTCGGCGAGTTCCGGGTTCTCTTTAAGGTATCTCTTGACCTGCTCCCTTCCCTGCCCTATCCTCTGCTCGCCGTAACTGAACCAAGATCCGCTCTTTGTGAGTATACCGTATTCGGTTGCAACGTCTATCAGGTCACATATCTTGCATATCCCCTCACCATAGATCATGTCGAACTCAGCCTCCCGGAAGGGTGGTGCCAGCTTGTTCTTCACCACCTTCACCTTCACCCTGTATCCCACCCTCTCGTTCCCTTCCTTCACGTCTCCGAGCCTTCTGACTTCAAGCCTCATGTCGGAGAAGAACTTGAGGGCCCTTCCACCTGGTGTGGTCTCGGGACTCCCGAACATGACCCCTATCTTCTCCCTTATCTGATTTATGAAGATAAGGGCGGTGTTGCTCTTGTGGACTATCCCCTTGAGCTTCCTGAGTGCCTGAGACATGAGACGGGCCTGCTTACCCACCTGGGCC
Source organism: Aquificota bacterium (assembly GCA_024280065.1). Classification (GTDB taxonomy): domain Bacteria; phylum Aquificota; class Aquificia; order Aquificales; family Aquificaceae; genus Hydrogenivirga. Next base: position 811 of record JAJRQX010000062.1, on the reverse strand, counting down.
TCACCCATATCTCCCTCAAGCTCATCCCTCGGAACCAACGCTGCTACCGAGTCTATGACTATTACGTCTACAGCACCGCTGTTTATAAGGCTCTCCGCTATCTCAAGGGCCTGCTCCCCGTAGTCCGGCTGTGATATGTACAGATTCTCAACGTCAACCCCTAAGTTCTTCGCATACTTGGGGTCGAGAGCGTGCTCCGCGTCTATGAAAACCGCAACCCCTCCCCTCTTCTGGGCCTCCGCTATAACGTGGAGTGCCAGGGTTGTCTTCCCTGAAGACTCAACGCCGAATATCTCCACTATCCTTCCCCTCGGGATACCCCCTATGCCCGTAGCTATGTCTAAGGCAAGGGAACCTGTCGGGATCACATCCACCTTCACAGTCTCTGCTGCCTTGAGGGGCATGATCGCACCTTTGCCGAACTTCTTCTCTATGCTTGCTATGGACGCTTCCAGGGCCTTCCTCTTTTCCGCGGGTATCTTCTCCACCGTTTCCTGTGCCATATCACACCTCCACAACCCTCGGGACCACGAAGAAACCTCCCTCCCTCTCAGGTGCGTTCATAAGGGCCTCCTCCTGGGAGAGGGACTCCCCTGGTTCGTCCTCCCTCATGGGCGTTGTCTCAGAACTCTCAATGTACGGTTCAACACCTTCGGTGTCAAGGTCCCCAAGCTGCTGGACAAACTTAAGGATGTCCCCCAGCTGTTCCTGAAAGAGCCTAACCTCTTCCTCTGTGAGCCTAAGCCTCGCAAGACGGGCTATCCTCTCAACCCACTCTCTGTCTACCATAGGTATTAATATAACCGCCCTG
>JAJRQX010000061.1 GCA_024280065.1 Aquificota bacterium | reverse complement strand
CACTTGGACGTGAGGAACTTGGCGAGACCGATCCTCAGGAAGGTGGTTGAAAGGCTCAAGGAGAACTCCTATCTGACCACGAGAATAGGCTACGAGGTTCTCTACATAGAGAAGCAGGAGGTTGAGAGGGAAGTGGGGATCCTCTCAAGATTCGGAAGAGTCCTGCCCATGTACGCCTCCGCCTCGGGAAAGGTCTTCTTGGCTTACTTTGACGAGAGGGAGCTTGAAGACTACTTCAGGAAGGTCAGGTGGGTGAAGTATACGGACAGGACCAAAACGCCAGACGAGATAAAGGAGGAGCTGGAGGAGATAAGGAAAAAAGGGTATTCGGTGAATATAGGTGAGTACGAAGAGGATGTGGTCAGCATAGCGGCCCCCGTGTTTGACTATGCGGGAAAGGTAAACTACACGGTCAGCGTTGTCGCTCCAGCCCACAGGGTTCCCGAGGAAGTTCTCCTCACTAAGTTCAAGGATGTTGTGGTTGAGTCCGCGGAGGAGCTTTCAAAGAGACTTGGCAGGATCTAATCCCAGTAGCCGAGCTTGAGGGATATGTCAAGGGCTGCGTCCTCAAGCAGAGGCCTCACCACCTCTTCTATGGTCTTCAAGCTCAGCCTGTATACGGGAGCTATCACCTCAACAGCCCCTATGGGCCTGCCCTTGTAGTCCCTTATGACGCATGCTCCCCCAGATATGTCCGCCTTCTCGTTATATTCGTAGTCAAAGACAAAGCCGGTCTCTCCTTTCAGGGCCTTCCTTATGGCCTTTGCGGAGCTGACAGAACTGTTTATGCTGTAGCGTCTCCCGAGCCGTGATTTCACCTTAACCGGCTTTATGGTCTCTTCCGAGGCCACGTATATTACATACTGCTGTTTCTCATCAAGCATAGCCAAGTTTATTGTCTCGCCGAGCTTGAACCTGAGGGTCTTGAGGACAGGGACAGAAAGCTTGGTCAGAGGGTGCTTGTGTATGAAACCGTATCCCAGGACCACACAACCGGTTGAGAGTTTGTACTTGTCCGTCTCCTCCTCCTTCTCTATGAGTCTGTGTTCCTCAAAGGTAACGAGTATCCTGAATACGTTGTTCTTGTTCAAATTCAGCTCGTTGCTTATCTCGGTAACCCCCGCAACCCCCTTTCTCATTAGAAACTCTAAAACGTCAAGGGCCTTATCAAGTGCCTTCATCTCAGGAGTATTTTAACACTCTAACAGACCTAAAACACCGTTTTAAAAATCTTGACAGGGAAGGACCGTTCACATAAAATTTTAAACACCCTTCCAGGAGGCAAATATGAAGGTAATAGAGGCTGACAATGTCTACCCTTGGGAAGGAAGTATAAAGGTACCCCAGGAGGGAGAGTTCATAAAGCTGAGGGAAGACAGAACTCTGATAGTCCCGGACAGACCCATAATCCCATACATAGAGGGAGATGGTATAGGCTGTGAGATAACTCCCGCGATGATACTCGTTATAAACACGGCGGTTGAGAAGGCCTATAACGGTTCTAAAAGAATAGTCTGGGTTGAAGCCCTGGCAGGGGACAAGGCGGAGGAGAAAACGGGGGAAAGACTCCCTCAGGAGACCCTTGACATACTGAAGGAAGCGGTCGTTTCCATAAAGGGACCCCTTGGGACGCCGGTTGGTAAGGGCGTTAAGTCCATAAACTCAATACTCAGGAGATCCTTTGACTTCTACTCCGCGGTCCGTCCTGTCTATTGGATGGGCCAGCCCGCACCTATACCTGACCCTGAGAGGGTGGATCTCGTAGTCTTCAGGGAGAATACAGACGATGTTTATGCTGGCGTTGAGTTCTTCCCAGGAACGGAAGAGGCAAAAAAGGTCAGGGAGTTTCTCTTAAAGGAGATGGGAGCGAAGGAGGAAGGTTTTCCTGAAGATGTGGGCATAACTGTGAAGCCTATGAGCGAGTTCAAGACCAAGAGGCATGTTAGAAAGGCTCTGAGATACGCACTTGAGAACGGGAAGAAGAATGTCGCCGTGATCGGTAAGGGCAATATAATGAAGGCGACGGAGGGAGCCTTTATAAACTGGGCCTTTGAGGTCGCTCAGGAGCCTGAGTTCAGGGACAGGGTGGTAACGGATCCTGAAGCGGAGCCCGGGGAGGGACAGGTGAAACTGACAAAGGTGATAACCGACCAGATGCTTATGCAACTCGTCCTGAGACCCGAAGCCTACGATGTGATAATAGCGGAGAATCTGAACGGAGATTACGTCTCCGACCTTGCTGCAGCTCTAATAGGCGGTCCCGGTTTCGTCCCGAGCGGGAACATAGGTGACGGTTACGCCCTCTTTGAGAGCACCCACGGAACAGCCTGGGACATAGCGGGCAAGTGGATAGCCAACCCCCTTTCTCTGACCCTTTCTGGAGCGATGATGCTTGAATACATAGGCTGGAAAGAGGCAGCCGAAAAGGTTTATCAGGCGGTCAGGGAAGCCCTCGCTGACAGAATCGGGACGCCGGACATAGCCAACGGCTTTAAGAAGATGGGTCTGCAGGCAAAGGAACTGGGAACTATAGAGTTCGCTAAGGAGATAGCAGCAAGAATCCAATAGACGGAGGTTCCCGATGAAGATCAGGGTAAAGCAGAAAGAGGACTTCCACTTCGTAGGTATAGGGCCCGCAGGAAAGGAGGTGCCCATAGACGCAGCGGACTATGTGGGCGGTAAGGGAAGGGGCATAAGACCGCCTGAACTCCTCTTCCACTCCATAGCGGGATGTGTGGGCATACACCTT
>JAJRQX010000060.1 GCA_024280065.1 Aquificota bacterium | reverse complement strand
GGTAAGTCATGAGAAAGGAGAGAGGATTTACCCTTATTGAGCTCGCTATAGTCCTTGTAATTATAGGAATTATCATCGGCATGGTCCTCAAAGGGCAGGACCTCATACAGAACGCGAGGATGAAGAAGCTGGTGAATGAGGCAAGAAAGTGGGAGGTCGGGCTTTGGACTTGTTATGATAGGGGTGATACATTCCCAGGGGATACAGATGATGATGGTATTATAGATATTAACCCTCTTAATACAACCTGTACAACAGCTGAATGTAACTGTTTTAGAGATCTGGCTCAAGCCCCTACTTCATTTACCGTTAAGCTTGGTTCATATACTTTCCATGTGTTTGTTGGAAACAGCGGAGGTTCAGATCCGAGAAACCTTATAGCCTTATGCACGGGTGCCACATGCCCTCAATTCGGTACTGATGAAACGCTTCTTGACTTTGCAAGAACCTTTGACAGGTCCATAGATGGAGAGGTGGATGCTGGTAGCGGTGTGGTAAGGTCAACCACCAGTATTAACGTAAATTCTTCTACGCATACCGTGACTGGCGCTACCCCGAATACTACCTCTCCTTCCGATTGGGTCTCCACAGATACCGCTATCCTTTATTTCTTTGACCGCAAGCCCTGATACATGACCTTTTCCTTTCTCCTCCTCCTTTCCCTTATATACCTTCTTTTCGCCCACGTTTTTATCCCTAACATAGGCGGTGTTCTGCTTCACCCAAGGGAGTATGTGATATGGATACTCCTCTGCGGTATGGTATCCCTATCCGTCGTTAAGGTCCTGAGGGAGGAAAGGGTCACCCTCCCCGAGGGCAGGGTCGCCTTTCTGGTGTTTGTTCTCCTTTCCGTTGTGTCCGTGTTCTTTAACCCGATCCTCAACAGGGAGCTTTTCCTTATCCAGTCCGTTCACCTTATTGCGATATACTTCCTCTGGGTCGCCTTCTCCCAGTTCTGGGACTCAAGGGCTGTCAGGGATAGGGTGTTTCTGATAATATTCCTCTCCACACTTATAGAGGCTATCATCGGGATACTGCAGTTTTTCGGTATCTACAGGTTCGTTCCCATAACACCGATTGAGGGTGAGGGTTTCGTCTGGGGTGTGTTCCAGCAGAAGAACCTCTTCGGATCTTTTATCGCTGTGGGTCTGGTTCTTTCGCTGTATCTCATATCCTCACCCGTGATCAGGACGGGGAGCTTACGGAAGCTTCTCCTATCCTTTAGTCCTGCGTTTCTCGGTCCGGCTCTTGTCTTCGCAAACTCAAGGACCGCATGGATAGGTTTTCTTTCCGGAGCTGTTGTCCTTGTGCTCTCAAGACTCAGTATCTACCGAAACGTCAGAACCTCTCTTGCTGTGTGGTTCCTCACGTTCACACTCGGGGTGATAGGCGGTGTGTGGCTTTACGGAGGTTCGGAAGACTACAGGGAGGCTCTCATCAAAAGGGAATCTTCAAACGCCCAGAGGGTCCTCATGCTACTTACTTCATGGAAGATGTTTAAAGAAAGACCCCTGACTGGGTGGGGTTTCGGAAACTTCGCAAGTCTCTACATGCACAAGCAGGCTGAGGTTGCGGACGAGTACTTTAAAAGGTTCATAGGGGGTTTCGTCTCCCATCCCCACAACGAGATAGCTAACATAGCGGTTCAGAGCGGACTCTTAGGGCTTGCAGGTCTCTTAACTGTGGTATCCGCCTTTATAAGGATACTCTGGAGGCTTGGAATTCGGAAGGCAAGCTTCTACACCGCTGTCCTTCTGCCCTTTATCGTTCACTCCCTCCTTGAGTTCCCCCTTGAGCTGTCCGTCATCCACTACACCACCTTTATAATCTTTCTGTCCATGATGAGCTCCCACAGGGCTAAGAGGGTTTCCCTTGAGCTGAATCCCTACATAAGGAGGACCCTTTATGTAGGTTCCGCCCTGTTCTTTTTTGGTTCCTCCCTGTGGTTTCTCATAACTTTTAGGGATTACATGAGGATGACCCTGTTCGTCGTGGAGCGGGACAGGGAAAGGTTCAGACCAGAGCTTCTTGAAGGTGCAAGGAAAAACCCTTACCTCAAACTCTGGGCTGATGTCCTCTTTATGACAGAGAGGGTGAAGGAAGCTATCAAGAATAGAGAGGTCAGCTTTCTTGAAGAGTTCGTAAACTGGAGTTATGCTTACAGAAGGAAGCTCCCCCTCTACGATCTTTACCTTCTTGAGGCCACCTCCCTGATGATCCTGGGCGAGGAGTATAAAAATTTAGCCTTTATGGACGAATCTATGAAGGTGGTGGAGGAGGGCTTGAAGCTGTATCCTAACGGGAAGGAGCTCAGTAACCTTAAGGGGGTCATCCTGGCAAAATCTGTACGTATTTTTGTAGACTATTTGAGGGGAGATGAGTATGGCAAAGAGTAGAGGTTTTACCCTCATTGAACTCGCCATAGTCCTGATAATCATAGGTATCCTTATAGGCTTTATTCTCAAGGGGCAGGAGCTTATAAAGAACGCCCAGATAAAGAGGACGTACAGGCTATACCTTGAGCTCGTGGCTACGTTCTACTCCTACTACGACAGGTACGGAAAGCTTCCCGGGGACGACGACCAGGTGTCCCAGAGGTGGGGTCTGACAGGGGCTGTGGACGGAGACGGGGACGGGAGGATAGAGACCCTTAATCCCGGAACACTTGATTTTGAGTGCACGGACACCACGAACTCGGAGGAGTGCAAGGTCTGGGAGCACCTCAGGCTCGCCGAGCTGATAGCGGGAAGGGGAAGGGCCAACCCTACCAACACCTTCGGAGGGCCTGTAGCGGTGGGCTATGTGACCTTTCAGGGTGTTACCCTTCACTGGATAGCCTTCAGAGGAGTTCCCAACGACATAGCGAGGGACGTGGATCTGAAGTACGACGACGGACTCTTCAACTCGGGCTGGATAAGGGCGGAAAATGACTACACTGTAGCCACGGGAGACAACACGCTCTACTTTAAGTTTAAATAAACCATGGTCCGAAAGAGGTTAGGGGAACTACTTGAGGACCTCGGATTCCTTTCAAGGGAACAGCTTGAGGTCGCCCTTGAGGTCCAGAAGCTGAACGGAAAGAGTCTCGGGAGCCTCCTCATAGAGCTATCTTTTATATCCCCTCAGGAGCTTGCCCAGGCTATAGCCAGGCAGGCAGGTAAAGATTTCGTGGACCTCAGCATATACACGCCGTCCATGGAAGCCCTGAAGCTGCTTGATAAGGCGACCGCGGTCCAGTTTGAGGTCCTCCCCCTTGAGGTCAGGGGGGACAGAATAGTGGTAGCTGTTTCTGATCCCTTCAACGTTAACATCATTGACCTCCTGAGGAGAAAAACCGGTCTTGAACCTGAAGTTCTGGTCTCCGACAGGGAGAGCATTCTGAGGGCGATAGAGATCTACTACGAACAGCTGACGAAACCGATACAGCAGAGGATAGAGGAACTCATAAGGAAGGCATCGGAGGGGGAGGCGGACGTACCGAGGCTCGTTGACCTTTTCCTGAACCATGCGGTCATTGACAGAGCAACCGATATCCATATATCGCCTGAAAACACAGCCTCCCACGTCTTCTTCAGGATAGACGGCGTCCTACACCACTACTACACCTTCCCGAAGGAGATACACCCCTCCATAGTATCCAGGGTCAAGATAGTGGGGGGTATGGACATATCCGAGCAGAGGCTCCCCCAGGACGGTGGCTTCACTTACAGCTTCCTCGGAGAGAGCTACGATGTCAGGGTATCGACTGTGCCGACCGCGTACGGTGAGAACGTGGTCATGAGGATACTCCCGAAGAACCTGTCCCTATTTAACCTCAAGAGTCTCGGGTTTGAGGAGGACATACTCAGGAGCCTTGAGGAGGTGATCTCAAAACCATACGGTATGGTACTGGTCACAGGTCCCACAGGCTCCGGAAAGACGACAACACTCTACGCGATACTGAGGAGGCTGAACGCCTTAAGGAAAAACATACTCACCGTTGAGGACCCTATAGAGTACAGGTTTCCATTCATAAAGCAGACACAGGTGAACGAGAAGGCCGGCTACACATTCGCCGTAGCCATAAGGCACTTCCTGAGGCAGGACCCGGACGTTATCCTGGTAGGGGAGATAAGGGACGAGGAGACAGCGGAGATGGCGGTTAGGGCAGCAATAACCGGGCACCTGGTCCTCTCTACTGTCCACACGAACGATGCGGTGAGCACAATACCGAGGCTTATAGACCTCAAGGTAAAGGAGTACATGATAGCCTCGGGAGTCCTCGCAATAACTTCCCAGAGGCTGATAAGGAAGGTCTGCCCCTTCTGTGCTGAGGAGAGGGTCATAGGCAGGGAGGAGTTGAGGCTCTTCGGCTTTGCTGAGGAGAGTCTTGAGAGGTTTCTCCCTTCTCCTGAAGTTAAGGTGAAGGCTGGCAGGGGCTGTGACCACTGCAGGGGGACAGGGTACCTCGGGAGGACAGCGGTCGCAGAGGTCCTGACAGTGGACGAAGAGATAGGTGACATGATAGTCAGGGGCTACCCTCCCCTAGCCATAGCCCAGAGGGCGAGGGAAAAGGGTATGAGGAGTATAAAGGAGGACGGTCTCATAAAGGTGGTGAAGGGTATCACAACGCCGGAGGAGGTCAGGAGGGTGGTTGGCTGATGCCCTATTACAGCGTAAAGGCGGTTGATGACTACGGGAGAGAGGTGAAAAGGACCCTTGAGGCGGACAACGACGTTCAGCTCCTCACCTTCCTTGAGTTTTTGAGGTTGACGCCCGTAAAGATATCAAAGAGACCGGAGCTCCTGGGGAAGGTCCATAGGACCCTCCACTTCAGGAGGGTAAAGAGGAAGGAGCTTATAGACCTTTTTGAGAACCTCCACCTCCTTGCCCGGTCAGGGATACCCCTCGGGACGGGTCTCTGGGACCTGGCGGAGGATATGGAGAACCCTGCCATAAGGGACATGATACAGGACATAGCCTTCAGGGTCCAGTCGGGACAGTCCATATCAACCGCGGTTGCGAGGTATGAGAATGTCCTCGGGACCATAGCGGTAAACCTGATCAGGATAGGGGAGGAGACGGGAAACCTTGACAAGATATTCAAAGACATAAGCGACCACTACAGGAGGATAGAGGACTTTGTCAGCAAGGTAAAGCAGGCTCTCATATATCCGGCCTTCGCACTTACCGCGATAACTGTGGCTCTCATCTTCTGGCTTGTATTCGTTCTTCCCAGACTTGCTGAGCTCTTCAGGGACCTGAACGTCCAGCTCCCGGGCATAACCCTGTTTGTCCTCGGGTTTTCCGAGTTCCTCCAGGGAAACATACTTCTCATACTCCTGACAGCAGGTCTGTTCCTTGGTGTGTTCCTTACGTTGAGGGCAAAAAGCGAGAGGTTCAGGTACGTTACCGATAAGGCCTTTCTGAAGATACCCATAATCAACATGATCCTTTACAGCTTCAACTACGCCTTCTTCTCCGAATACATGAGGCTGATGATAACCGCGGGTGTATCCCTGTACGACACCTTACAGACCCTTGAGGATTCCTTCAGGAACAGGGTCTTCAAGAGGGCGATGAGATACATAAAGGAGTTCGTCTCAGGAGGAGGCTCCATAAGCGAGGGTATGAGGAGGACAGGTGTCTTCCCCTCACTGATGGTCAGGATGGTGGCGGTGGGTGAGGAAACGGGGGGTCTGGATCAGCAGCTTGATTACCTGGCCCAGTACTACTACAACAGGCTTGACTACATCACCCAGAATATATCCAAGGTCCTTGAGCCGGTAATAATAATGACAGTAGGAGGCTTCATGGCACTGATAATGGTGAGCCTCCTCCTACCCATCTACGATCTAATCACCCAGATAGGTAGAGGCTTTTAGATCCTCAACCACCTCTTCCTTGCAAGGATGTCAAGGAAGACTTTGGTGTAGTAAACGTTTGATATGAAGCTGGCTATTGTGCCTATCGCAAGCGTTGTGGCGAAACCCTTCACAGGTCCGCTCCCGAACTGGAAGAGGATAAGGGAAGCTACGAGTAGGGTAACGTGGGTGTCCCATACCGCACTGAGTGTCCTTCTGTATCCGAGCTCTACAGCCTTCCTGAGGGTGTTGCCGAGCCTCAGCTCCTCCTTAACCCTTTCAAAGATAAGGACGTTTGAGTCCACAGCTATACCCATGTTGAGAATTATCCCCGCTATACCCGGGAGGGTCAGGGTTCCCCCGAGACCTGCAAGACCTGCCCACAGGAGAAGGGCGTTGAGGAGAATTGAGATGGTTGCGGATATGCCTGCGGTCTTGTACCTCGCTATAACTATGAGGAGCAGTAGGAGGAATCCTATCACACCGGCCCTTATACCCTGGTCTATGGCGTCCCTTCCGAGGGAGGGTCCGACAACCTTCTCCTGGAGGAAGGTCAGGCTCGTGGGTAGGGAACCCGTTCTCAGGATCAGGGCGAGGTCCCTCACCTCTTCGGGCGTGAAGTTCCCGGTAATCTGCCCCCTGTCCGATATCCTGCTCCTTATCACGGGTGCGGAGACCACCTTACCCTCAAGGACTATGGCGAGCCTCTTTCCTATGTTCTTCATGGTAAAGTCTCCGAACTTCCCGGCGGCCTCGCTCTTCAGCTCAAAACCGACCGCAGGCCTGCCGAACTCGTCCTGGGATATGTAGGCGGTCTTCAGGTCCGCACCCGTTATTACGGGAATCTTGTCAAGGAGGAACCACTCTCCTCCTTCACGGGAGGGCAGGATCTCCGTATCTTTGGTGAGCTTTTCTTCAAGCTCTTCCTTAGAGAAGGAAGAGTCTATCACGAGCCTGAGCTCCAGTGAGGCTGTGCTGCCTATGATCCTCTTTGCCCTCTCAATATCAAGGAAGCCGGGAAGCTCCACTAAGACCCTCTCACCGCCTATCCTCGTAACTACAGGCTGGGCAACACCGAGCTTGTCTATCCTGTTCCTGAGAACCTCTATGGTCTGGTCAAGTATGTCCTTTTTCAGCTGGTCCAAATATCTCTCGGAGAAGGTCAGAAGGAGGATACCCTTTTGGGGTTCCGTTATCTCAAACTCCCTTAAGACGTCCTTTACTGCGTCCGCTATACGTGCCCTCTCCTCCTCCTCAAGATACTCAACCTCTATCCTGTCCGGGAAGGCGGTAACGTCAAGTATCCTGAGACCCCTGTCCCTCAGCTCCTTCTCAAGGGTCCTCGCGAGCCTCTCGTATTCATGCTTTATAGCCTTCGCGTAGTCGGGCTGTAGGACCATGGATATACCACCCTTCAGGTCAAGTCCGAGATTGACGGGCTTTACCACGACGACACCTACTGAGAGGGCTACCAAGGCTATGAGTATGAGGAGGTTGTAAGCGGTGTTTCTCATCGGTCTAATATTATACGGACTATGAGACCGTGCTTAAGACCCCAGTCGCTCACCGTCAGTCTCTCCTTTTTAAAGAGGTTCAGGACCTCCTCAAACATGATG
>JAJRQX010000059.1 GCA_024280065.1 Aquificota bacterium | reverse complement strand
TTCTCGCCTCCTAAGTGTTCTATCTCCTTGTCCTGGATCACCCTGAGGATCTTGGCCTGCAGGTAAAGGGGCATGTCCCCTATCTCATCAAGGAATACGGTCCCCCCGTCGGCGAGCTCAAACTTACCCTTCTTTGATGTGCGGGCACCGGTGAACGCCCCCCTCTCGTAACCAAAAAGCTCAGCTTCAAGGAGTGTGTCCGGGATCGCGGCACAGTTTATGGTAACGAAGGGTTTGTCCTTCCTGCGGCTTAAGAAGTGAATCGCCTTCGCTATCAGGCTCTTCCCCGTCCCGCTCTCACCCGTTATCAGCACGGTTGAGTCTGTCGCCGCCACCTTCCTGATCACATCTATCAGGTTCCTGACGCTCTCACTCACTCCTATTATCCCGTGTATGCTGTAGGTCTTCTGAAGTTCCTCCTGAAGTATCTTCCTCTCCTCTTCCCACTCCTTCCTCTCCCTCTCCATCCTCTCGCTCAGCCTGTAGAACATACCTATCATCGTCCCGAGAACCATCAGGGATTCTATGCCCTTCTCTATACTCTCCTTTGAGGAAAAGGTCTTGAACACAGCCATCACACCCACCGGGTCGCCGCCCACCTTTATGGGAATAGCTATAAAGACCTCATCCCCCCTCAACCTCTCCTTTACCTTTGTCTTGTTCAGGAAGGCAGGGTTTGACATCACGTCGGTGATCACTATGGGTATGCCCGTCTTGAAGGCTTTGCCTGTTATACCTTCCCCCTTTTTAAATATCCCCCTCTTGATCTCGGAGTTTGAAAGGCCGAAGGCCTTGACTATCCTGAGGGCTTTTATGTTTCTGTCGTAAATAGCTATAAAGCTTGCCTCAACGCCCCAGAAGGAGTAGAGGACCTTAAGGATCTCTCCCGCAACCTCTTCAAACCCGAGGCCCCTGCTCAGAACCTTGGCCACCTCGTTTACGATCGTTAGCTCTTTTATCTCTATACCGCTTTTTCCCCCCGTTGCGGTCATCTTCCCTCAGATAGTATAATTTATATTCCTGTAAGGGGACGTAGCTCAGACTGGGAGAGCGCCGCCTTCGCACGGCGGAGGTCGGGGGTTCAAATCCCCTCGTCTCCACCAAAAACTACACTCTTCACCCTTTAAACTTCCGTGGTCTTTCAAGCAGAGATGAGAACTCTCCCTGAGGTTTGCGATCCGTAAGGGGATTTTTTTAGAAAATAGGCGGGACGGGACTCGAACCCGTGACCTCAGCCTTGTAAGGGCTGCGCTCTCCCGACTGAGCTACCCGCCTTCTTAAGGATCATTATATCTGGTATAATTGGAATTGGAAAACTGAACAATATCATCAGAACAGAAAGGGAGGATATAGATGAGATTGGCACCGCGGATACCTTTCAGTGAGACTGTATATATAAAGTGCAACGGTGGTTGGATAAAGGCGAAGGGAGTGGATCTGTCCCTTTTCGGTGTGAAAATTCAGGTGGCTGACGATGAGTGTGATGACAAGAAGAGCGTTAAGCTGAAGCTACCCCTGAAGAGCAAACCTGCCGTCCTGAACGGTCGTTTTTACAGGAAAGAGAGCGACAAGGCCGTGATCCTATTTGAGGAGCATGAGAGCATACTCGCGGACATAGTGGGAAGGCTCCTCACCGACAGCCTTAGAAAGATAAAGAGGTGTCCATACTGCAGGAAGACCATAAGGGACGGAGCGGACCGTTGCGGCCACTGTGGTATGCCCCTTGACTTCTCCAAGAGAGACCTGGTTAGCACCCTGAAGCAGATAAGGATAGGCGACCTACTGCTGAGGAGGACAAAGGAGACACCAGAGGAGGATCGTACGGAGGAGAGGAAGGAGTTCATAGGCACGTGTCCTCAGATGAAGAAGGTCTTTGATCTCATAAGGAAGTATGCGTCCACCGACTACCCCGTCCTTATCCTCGGAGAGACGGGAACAGGTAAGGAGCTGACCGCAAGGGCGATACACGAGAGGAGCAGCAGGAGGGACAAACCTTTTATAGCGATAAACTGTGCGGCCATACCGAAGGAGCTGATAGAGGCGGAGCTGTTTGGTTTTGAAAAGGGGGCCTTTACAGGAGCGGACAGGAGGAAGAAGGGAAAGGTAGAGCTGGCGGACGGTGGTACACTTTTCCTTGACGAGATAGGCGAGCTACCCCAGGAAGCTCAGGCCAAGCTCCTCAGGTTCCTTGAGGACTTCACCATAGAGAGGCTCGGAGGGACCCAGACCATAAGGTGTGATGTCAGGATAATCGCGGCCACCAACAGGGACCTTGAGGAGCTTGTGGAGAAGGGCGAGTTCAGAGAGGACCTTTATTACAGGCTCAAGGTCCTGACCATACACCTGCCTCCTCTAAGGGAGAGAGGTGATGATGTGGTCATAATGGCCAAATACTTCCTTAAGAAGTTTGCCAAGGAGCAGGATAAGGACATAATAGGCTTCACGAACGAAGCTCTTGAGCTCATAAAGAACTACTCCTGGCCGGGCAACGTGAGGGAGCTTATAAACGTCATAAGGAAAGCTGTCGTCCTCACGGACAGGAAGTATGTGGACGTTGAAGACCTTGACATAGACGCATCCAAGGTGTCCTCATCCGTTGTGAGCAAGGGAGGGATCTTTAACCTGAGGGAGCATATAGACAGGATAGAGAGAGACCTGCTGGAGAAGGCCTACAGGATAACCGGGGGTAACATAAGCAGGATGGCAGCCATGCTGGGTGTCTCCAGACCAACCATATACAAACTGATGGAGAAGCACCGGATATCTCAGAACTCCAGGTAGGTTTCAAGCCCACCATAAGCCTTGTTTCCTGTTGAGTCCCTCTTGTAACCACCCTTGAGGGAGAGGGACACGGGTCCCAAATCAACCTCACCCACAACCCCCATCTGGAAAGCCCTGTAGTCTTCATTACCGTGAGCAACCACCTCTCCCCCTACCCTGAAACCGTCCGTCAGGTTCCTCAGGCCTCTGAGTCTGGCCCAGAGGTAAGTGGTGGCGAAGCTGTAGGAGGCTCCAAAAAAGACCCTGTTAAGCCCTGTCCACAGGCCCGCATCCACAAGAACGAGGGGTCCCTCAAGACTGCCCTTTACCCTGATCCCCTCCCTAAGAGGTGATACCCTCACGTCCCTGAACTCCCATCCGCCGAGGATATTCAGGAAGAAAGATTTCCGTCTGAGACCGACTCCGACGGCACCGCTGACACCCGGAGCCCTGGCCCTTATCTTATCGGAACCCACCCTGAAGCTGTATCTGACTTCATCCAGCCATAGTCTGGTCACGAGGAACCGCCAGGATATCAGTGTCCCCGCATAACCGTAGGACTGATCTCCCGAGTCCGCCTCGTAACCCGAGAGGAGCGAGAGGTCTGGACCAGCCACGCAGACCCCTGAGACCAGGAGGGAGGTTATGAAAGCTCCGAAGAACTTAAGCTGCGGAGTATTGGTGGCGCGTTCTGTCATGTGCTTCCCCTAAGAACATTATGCCGTATCTGTAAGCCCTGAAACCGTTCACGGAGATCTCTTTCTCCCAGACCACTTTACCGTATCGGAACACCCTTCCGTCAATCTCCAAGATGAGGTGTCTGTCCCTTATCCGCCTCATAGTGAGGACCCTGAGACCGTCCGGGCTCACATCCTCCGCAGAGAAGGGGGTAAGGCTACCGCTGGTCACGGCGACTCCGGGAAGCTGGCAGGGTATCCTTTTCCTCCTCCTTGAGAACCTGAACCTCCACATGCTGAAGAACCTCTCCAGAGGTGTGGGTGGGGGTGTTCCTCTGTCCCTCATCAGCTTCGTTATCAGTAGTCCGAGTGCCATAAGTCTTACCCTGTCTTTGCTCCTCTCGTCCACGTCCGTGAACCTGATACCGTATTTCCTGAGGCCATCTTTCACAACCATGTATAAGACCTTCCCCTTAAGGTGGGAACCACCGATCTCCAGCTCTATCTCCTCACCCACCTTTATAAACCTACTGGTTATCAGAGAGGCCCCTTCCTCGTGGAGATCACCCACAGTAACGGGGATATCCCTCATGCTTGTTCTGACCACAACGGGTATGTTTGCCGGGAACCTGAACCTGGTCCTCCTGACCTTTCTCCCGAAGGTCCAGAGAAGGCACAGGGCACCTATGCTGAGGTTTAAAGAGGCCCAGAACATGTTGGCTATGTAAAGCTCTCTGTTAGAAACCTGCGAGAGGCTGAGAGCCCCGTAAACTATCCCGACGAGACTCCCAGCCACCACGACCAGCTGTGGAAGAACCTCCCCCATCCCGGACCCCGCGTTTATCTTCTTGTCCGTTACCTTGAACCTCACCTTTCCTATGTCTAAGAACCCGAGGACGGACTTCATGAAGGTGAAGAACCTCATCATGTTATACTGTTCAAGGATCAGAAATCTACCGTAGCCCCTTGCCATCTCCTCAAAGGACCACAGTGAGAGGACTATGTGGGGTACAAAAAAGAGGAGAAACTCACCCAGTTCAGCCCTTATCGGGTATATACCGGTGAGCAGGACCACAACGGGAGCCACGTAGTATATGAGCTTCTGGAACCCGTCAAAGTATGTGATCATGGAGGCTACGTAGCTCAGTCTCTGGGACAGGTTGAGACCCTTTACCGTGATAGGGTTGTCCTTCAGGAACACCTGCATTGCACCCCTTCCCCACCTTTCCCTCTGGGTCTTGTAAGGTCTCAGCGTTGATGGTGCTATTCCGTAGGCGAGGGGTTCGGGGTGGTAGACCGACTTCCAGCCTCTTGAGTGAAGTTTTATGGAGGTGTGGAGGTCCTCTGTAACGGTTCCGACCGCGAAGCCACCTATGTCCTCAAGTGCCTTTCTCCTTATGACCGCACAGCTACCGCAGAAGAAGGCGGAGTTCAACCTGTCCTTTCCTCTCATTATCACCCTGAAGAAGAGGGCCTGCTCGTGCCATACCCTCCCCTTCACCCTCCTGTGCTGGAAGGAGTCCACGTTGTAAAACTCCTGCGGTGTCTGAACGAAGGCAACCTTTTCGTCTTCAAAGTAGCCGAGGGTCTTCTCAAGGAAGTCGGGCTGGGGGACGTGGTCCGCGTCAAAGATGGCTATGAAGTCACCGTCCGTGTATTTGAGGGCGTTGTTCAGGTTTCCAGCCTTGGCGAACCTGTTACTTTCCCTCGTTATGTAGCCACAGCCGAGCTCCTCACAGAGCTTCTTAACCTCGGGTCTGTTACCGTCGTCCAGAACATAGGTTCTGTGAGGATACCTCATGTTAAGACACCCTAAGATAGTCTTCCTGAGGACGTCCAGGGGTTCGTTCAGCGTGGGGATGAAGACGTCAACCTTGAGCCCGGGTCTCGGAGGTTTAGGTTTTCTTTCGGGGAAGCTCCAAACCATAAAGTAGAACAGGAGGCTTGTTATAAAGCCGTAAACCTCAGCCCCGTAGATAAGCAGGGAGAACCACATGTGCTCAGGATTGAGCGTCCCAGCTCTCCACACCAGGTACAAGGAGGATACGAGAACCGAAAGTACGACCAGGGACCTCCTCCAGACGTCAAGCTCCTTACCCATCTCTCAGGACCTCCGCCCTGCGGGTAGCAATTTCCGTGCCTTTTAAATACCGCATCTACCAACGGCTCGGGAGTACTGAGGACAGGTCTTATGTAAAAATGCTTAACAGGTTGGAAGACCCTTTACACTAAAAGAATCTGTAAGGTATTCTGACCTCCAGTATGTAATCGGGGGAGTCTCCCGTAAGTCCGATGGACACTCCGACGTTGATGGATGTTGACTTGGACACGTTCCAAGAAGTCCCCACCTTGAGCATAGCGACGTTTATCTGGGAGTTAAGGACCCTCTTCCTACCCTCGTTCCTTATCCATATGTATGTGTGAAGGGTGTAATTCTGGACGTACTGAAAGCTGAGTGAGAACTTGTAGGAGAGTGCGTAGGCAAAGCCCGCGTTCAGGGATATGGTGTCTCCTGGGTCAAACTTCTCCACAAAAGTGGGAGACCCTGATACGACCTGTGGGAGTATCAACCTGTTTACCCTCTGGGTTATGTTGTAGGAGTAGGCTACACCTCCGAAGATGACGACAGGGTCAAGACCCTTAAGGATACTGACACCGCCTTTGACCGAATAGAAACCGCTCCCGGTAGGGACATCCTCATTAGGGTCTATGTCAAAGGGACCTTTTCCTGTCCTCGTCTTAAAGGCTAGGGAAAGTATAACCGCAGGTCTACTGTGGGATTCCCTGAGGGGCTGGTAGCTGAGACCGAAGGCCATATCCCCGAGGCCGAACCTGCTTGCGGACTTATCCACCCCTGTTTCCGGGACCGAACCCTCCTCGTATCTGTATATCACTGGAACCGCCATCTCCACCTGGAGGTGGTCCCTGACGCCGTATCTGAGGCTGAAGATGTTCATGAATATGTGCCTCCTCACCCTCTCTATACCGAACTGCCCGAGGGTCAGGAATATGGGGTCAAGTATGGCAAAACCCTGGAGGAAAACCTGGTTCACGCTCATGTAAACGTAGGAGAAGTTCTCCTCTATTTCGTACTGACCCCTTTTGAGGAGTATGTAATCCCTCTCAAACTGGGTGAGGACACGGGCTTCCTCCTGAGCTGTGGATAAGGAGGCAAAAAATAGCGTCAGGACAGCTGCCACCTTTCTCACTTCTGACCCTCCTTCAGAAGTCAGCTGTGCTCCTGTAAACGGGCAGGCTCTGAGGGACGAATATCAGCCTCAGGAGGTCATCCCTCACTATAACGAGGTCCTCCTCGGAGATG
Organism: Aquificota bacterium; assembly: GCA_024280065.1. GTDB lineage: Bacteria > Aquificota > Aquificia > Aquificales > Aquificaceae > Hydrogenivirga. The sequence continues at coordinate 6,100 of JAJRQX010000059.1, read as the reverse complement.
CCCTTCCTCTTAAAATCACCTTCCTTGGGTCTTATCACCAGAGCTATGTTCCTAACCCACATCTTTCTGAACTCACCTACCGATATGACCGTGTTCCCGAAGGCGGGGTCTGCCAGTATAACCCTCCCCTTGTAAACACCTTTGAATATGACGAAGTGTCTGTAGTTTCCCACGTCTATAGCCACTATAGCAGGCACACCCAATTTTACCAGATCCTCAACAGTTGCTTTGTAGCCTGTAGCCTTATAACCCTTCATGAGGGCGTATCGCTTGAGATCAAGCATGGAGAAGCCTTGCCTTTTCCTTATCTTCTCAACATCACCCACCTTGAAGAGGTCCTTTATAACCGAGCCCTCGTCCACATCCTCACCGAAGTAGTATCTGAAGAGTGTGGCTAAGACCGCAGCACCGCAGGAATAGTCGTACTGCTGTTTTACGATACCCGCGTGTTTTATCTCGGATACAGGTTTAACAGGAACCCTGACCGGACCGAAAGGTGTGTATATGTAAACTTCCCCACCTGCAAACAGAGGGGCGGGCAGGAACAGAACAAAGAACGCGAGCAGGAGGGAGAGCATCTTCAGAAGATCATGTTCACAGCGTCAAGGCTGTTGTTTATGTTCAGGTTTGCCTCTCCTATGGAGGAGTTGATAATTATGATTATGTTGAGAACCTGGTTAACCGCGGACTCCACAGCATTAACCGTGTTTACGGAGTTCTGCTGGGCGTAATCTCCCAAGGATATGATGTTTATGTCGTTTGGGCTACCTTCCGAGCTCCCCGTCTGAGCCGGTGCTATTATTATGGACCCGTCCCCTACCTGTTCAGGGAGAGCTATCTGGAGGACCTGGTCTCTGAGTTCGTTCACTATGTCGCTGACCACCTCATGGTCCATGAAGAAGAACCCCTGGGCGTAAACAGCGTCAAGCTCTGTATCGTCAACCTCTACCGGGAGAGCCATCACAGATCCCACTATAAAGAACAACCCCGCCAAGATCCTGAACATCACCTGACCTCCTTAACAAGGTCGCCGCAAACCTGGTAGAGGACAAGTCCCTCAAGGTGGGTAAGGGCTATCCTTATGTTGATGAAGGCGTCCGCCTTACCCTTGTAGATCTTCCTTATGTCAATAAGTGCCTTCTTCATAGCCCTTGATACCGCCTCCGGTGCTTTTGTCACCTCTTTGGGTTTTAGGACAAAGGAAAAACAGGTGTTGTCCACCACCTCGTAGGACTTGAACCCTCCGTCCCCGAAGGATATCTTAATATCGTCGGAAGCTGTAGCTGTAAGCGTGGCCATTGTGAGGGTTAGAGTAAGCTTCCTCATCGCTACACCTCATTAAAAGGAGGGGGGAAGAAGGACCCCCCTCCTAACCCTTTAACCATCATCAGAAGCTTGTATTGACCGCCGTCTGGTCCGAGAGCTGATAGATGTCCACATCTTCGCCCGTGTTGAACACACCCACCATGTTCGTGGCCTGGTTTGCAGCTGAGCTTGTAGCGTTCATGCCCTGGAACACGGTTGCGTTCTGCTGGGCGTTTGCGTTGAGCTGGACCGAGCCGTTGTTGTTGTTCTGGATGCCGTCTATGTCCTCGTTGTCCACGGTGAGCTGACCCGTTATGATGAAGTTGAGAGCGAACTGTATGGCGGTCTGGTCCACATCCACATCATCACCCGTGGTGTCTATCAGGGCGAGGTTTGAAGCCTGATTGACAGCCGATCCCGCCAGGTTGGCGAGGGTGAAGGCGATCACGTTCTGCTGGCCCTCGTCGTTGATCTGAACGGAGGAGTTGTTGTTGTTCTGAGGAGCGTCCCCGAAGTCAAAGGAGGGCCCGTCGTTCACAACCACCTGACCCGCAGCCGTGTCGTTGACGGCGATCTGTACGACGTCCTGGTCTACATCCACATCATCACCCGTGTTGAAGACACCGACGGCCTGTGCCGCCTGGTTAACCGCCGAGTTAGCCGCGTTCAGGTTATGGAAGGATATGGCGTTCTGCTGGGCGTCACCTCTGATCTGGACGGAGGCGTTGTTGTTGTTCTGGATGGCGTCGGGGTCGTCTTCGTTGTAAACCTCCTGAAGGGATGCGAATACGAAGTTGTCGGCCAGCTGGTAGGTGTCCTGGTGGATATCCACATCATCCGCAGTGTCCTGTGCCAGAGCCAGGTTCGCGGACTGGTTGGCAGCGGTGTTGGAGATGTTCATGATGGAGAAAGCTATGATGTTCTTCTGGGCTTGGTCGTTGAGCTGGACGGAGTCGTTGTTGTTGTTCTGGACGTTTTCAGGGTCATCGTTGTTGATGATTATTTGGATACCCTGAGCGGTTACGGACTGGAGCTCCTCCTCGGACAGCTCCTCAAGGGCTAGGGCGGGTGATCCGATCACCCCTGCTCCGAAGATGGCTGTGAGTAAAAGATGCTTCCTCATGGCTACACCTCCTTTATGAGATTTCACTACTGATCACCTATCACCTCTATCTTCAACTGCTTGATACCGCCCGAATCCTGAACCTCTAAGGAACCGTTCAGCTTGGCCTCGTCCCAGAGTATTATTTCAGGACCGTTGTCTTCGGAGACCTTCACCTGCGGAGCGAAGCCGGAGACCACCTCATCAAGCTCTTCCTCCGATACGATCACCGCGGCGATCTCCTGGGAGAAGGTCAGAACCGCAGTTCCCAAGAGAACCAAAATCAGTTTCCTTACCATCCCATTTTTAATTGAGCAAGGATCGTGCCAAAAGATGGGGACCACGGAGTCTTTGCAAAAAAAAACTTCGGACCCGGTAAAGGGTATCAGGGTTCTGTTAATGGGATTGACAGGCTGTAAATCTTTATAACAGGAGTGGCACCCCCGGCGGGATTTGAACCCGCGTTTCCGGCGTGAAAGGCCGGCGTCCTAGGCCAGGCTAGACGACGGGGGCTGCCGAGCCAGTGAAGTATTATAAGCATTGAAGTGGCTCATGTCAAGGTTTCAAACTTGATTATACTATTTGAGACCTATGGAAAGGCTGAAGCTGAGGGATGTGTTTACAGCGGGCGAGCGCTACAGCGTGATCACCAAATACAAGGAGATACCCGTCAGGGTTAACCTCAGACTGAACTGGATTGATGAAGAGGGAAGGCTTCTCGGCTTTGACTGGGGGAGGACCCACCTTAAGGGTGCCTTCTCAACCCTTGACCCCGTTTACGTTGAGCTGAGTCCAGATGAGTTCGCCCAGACCCAGGTCTTCAGCAACCTCGGTAAGGAACTTGTCCTTATGCTTGAAAGCTTTGTTGAACCTCCGGAGTTCATAAAGAGGAGATCCGTCAGGGTAGAGCCGGATGAAAACAAACCAGTCAGGGTGGTAATAGAGGGGGAAGGTGTTAGAGTTGATACACACGCGAAGGACGTGAGCGAGACCGGGGTTGGTGTGGTGCTTAACCCCGAGAACCACAGGGAGTTCATAAATCTCCTAAGGAACATCTCCGAAAAACTGAGGAAGGGTGAGGTGGAGGATGAGTTTAAGGTCCGTCTTACCCTCCCGGGCGGTGAGGAGGTGAAGGGTATCGGCAGGCTCAGAAACGTTGTAGGCTTCGGGAAGGACGTTTACGTCAGGATGGGCTTTGAGGTCAGCTTTCCGAAGAGCGAGATCACCAAGATAAGGAGATACGTCCTCAGCAGGCAAAAGGAGATAATCCAGTCCCTGAGGATGGTCTGATGGGTCTAACGCTGAAGATAGCCTTAAGATACCTGATCTCGGTCAGGGGAAGCACCCTCCTCATAACCCTTATATCCTTCTTCGGTGTTTTTCTGAGCGTTTGTGCCATCCTACTTACCCTCGGTGTGTTCACAGGTTTTCAGGACTCCCTCAAGGAGAAGATACTCTCAAGTGCTCCCCACATAATTGTCAGCTCTACAGGTTATGAGGACCTCAGGAACTTCATAAGGAGGATAGAGAACATACCGGAGGTGGTTGACGTCCTTCCTTTTACTCTTTACAACGCCATACTGGTCAAAGAGGACAGGGTCCAGCCCGTAACTGTCAAGGCTGTAAACTACAGGGACAAGGCCTTCAGAGAGGTGGTGGGACCCCAGATAGTTAGCGGAACCTTGAAGGACCTGGTTATAGGAAAAGGTATCGCGGAAGTTCTCGGTGCCTTCGTAGGTGACAGAGTTATACTTGTCTCGCCGATGGGCATAAGGACGCCCACCGGGTTTGTCCCCAAGACGAAAGAGGTCAGGGTCGGGGGTATATTCCACACGGGCTCATACGACAGGGACTTTGTCATAGTTTACATGAGGCACGCTGAGGCGAAGAGGTTCTTTAAAAGGGGCTTTAAGTTTGACGGTCTTGAGGTCTATATAAAGGACCCATACAGGGCCCAAGAAGTTAAAGAGCTGATACTCCAAACTGTGGGTGTTAAGGGGCTCATAGTGAGGTCCTGGATAGACCTCAACAGACCCCTCTTCAACGCCCTGCAGCTTGAGAAGCTGGCCCTCTTCCTGATATTACTGCTCATGGTTCTGGTTGCCTCCTTCAACATAACTAGCCTCCTGTTCGTTAAGGGGAGGGAGAAGGTGAGGGACATAGCGGTACTTAAGACCTTCGGTATGAAGAGCTCCGACATCCTCAGGATATTCCTGTTTGTCGGCATGACCATAGGTGTTGTGGGTGCGGTTTCGGGGATCCTTGCCTCCTTCGGGATAGCCTACCTGGTCAACGAGTATAAGCTGATAAGGGTCCCTGAGGAGGTCTACCTCATGAGTTACATACCCGTTCACATAAAGGTAACCGACCTCACGGCTGTCTTTACCGGGACTCTGTTTCTCTCTTTTCTCTCATCCCTGCTTCCTGCGATGAGGGCATCAAAGGAGAATGTGGTGAGGGTTCTCAGGAATGAATGACGTTGTAAGGACCTTGAACCTCTGGAAGATATACCCTGATGGGACCAGGGCACTCAAAGGGACGGAGATAACCGTCAGGAGGGGAGAGTTCATAGGTGTGATGGGGCCTTCAGGCTCGGGAAAAAGCACGCTCCTCCACCTCATAGGCGGTCTTGACAGACCGACGAGGGGTGATGTCTACCTCTTCGGAAAGAGGATCTCCGTTATGGACGAGGACGAGCTTGCGGACTTCAGAAAGGGAAGGGTGGCTTACATATTCCAGTTCTACTACCTTCTTGAGGACTTCACCGTCCTTGAGAACCTGACCATAGTGGGTGAGATGCTCGGTGTAAGGGACGCGGAAAAGAAGGCGAGGAGCATCCTCGAGTTCCTCAGGCTATCCCACAGGCTGAACCACAAACCCCACCAGCTATCCGGGGGTGAGCAGCAGAGGGTGGCGATAGGGAGGGCTTTGATCTCGGATCCCCTCCTCATCCTTGCAGACGAACCAACGGGAAATCTGGACATGGAGGAGGGTCTGAGGATCTTCAACCTCTTTAAAAACCTGAACGAGTCAAAGGGGATAACCTTCATCGTGGCCACCCACAACCCCGAGCTCAGACGCTTTTTCCACAGAGTGATAAACCTGAGGGACGGTGAGGTGGTCAGTGTTGACTAGATTATCCCCTTCTCGGAGAGGTACCTCTCGCACTCAAGGGCGGCCATGCATCCGAATGCGGAGGCGGTTACCGCCTGCCTGAATCTGCTGTCGTGAACGTCTCCCGCTGCGAAGACCCCCTCAACGGAGGTCTTCACGAAATCATGGACCTTCACATAGCCCCTTTCATCAAGCTCAAGTTGACCCCTGAAGATCTCCGTGTTGGGTTCATGGCCTATGGCTATGAACACACCCTCACAGGCTATCTCCTTTTCCTCTCCTGTCTTTACGTTCCTTATCCTGACACCAGTGACCCTGTCCTTTGAGGTATCAAGTATCTCCTCCACAACGCTGTCCCATACGAACTCTATTTTTGGGTTTGCAAAGGCCCTCTCTTGCATTATCCTGGAGGCCCTCAATTTGTCCCTCCTGTGAACGACGGTTACTTTCTTCGCGTGCTGTGTCAGGTGCAGGGCTTCCTCCATAGCTGAGTCTCCGCCACCGACTACCACAACATCAGCTCCTTTGAAGAACGCACCGTCGCAGACAGCACAGTAGGAGACTCCCTTTCCGAGGAGC
>JAJRQX010000058.1 GCA_024280065.1 Aquificota bacterium | reverse complement strand
TACTTTCCTTTTCCGATCACGAGGATGGACCCCGGCCTCTTTATCCTGAGGGCTACCATCTCAAGGACCCTGAAGATATGGTTCATGTTTGAAGACTCCACGTAGGCGACCGATATGTCCTGAGCTATCACCAGGTCAAAGTTCTGAGGACCCGCGGAAACAAGGAGGGCCTTGTTTTCAGGAACTATCGGTGTCTGCAAGACGTCGTCCACTATCTTCTTTATCTGCTCTATCTCAAGGAGTCCCGAGTTGTCGTGCATCCTGTTGAGCTGAAAATACTGCTTCGGGTTTACTATAAGATAGTAATTACCGTAGAAGCCCTGCTCAACGAGCTTGGATATACCCGCCATAACGTCGTTGAAAGCGTTTCCCACCACACCCCAGTCGCTCATGGACATCGTGTTTATGCCCTCAGCGGTCATGAGACCCTCAAGACCCAAGTTCTTGTTTCCCAGAAGTATAAGGGTATCCTCCGCAACCGCGGTAGCTACCGCAGCAGCCACAGCGTTGGAGGTATCAACGGGCATGTTGAACTGTCTCCAGTACTCAAGATCCCTCCAGCTTATCACGAAGTCCTTATATATGGTAGGTATGGGTATATGTTTCCTGACTCCCGTCCTAACAGGCTCGCACGTCTCATACTCCTGACCGGGCTTTATCTCACAGACACCGGGTTCCATACCGTATATGACATCATAAGAGACCATCTGGTGTCCCGGACCTATGGGTCCGAATATGGGGACGAACTTCCTGCAGACTAAGGTGCTCCTCGCAGCCTTTACAACCGCTTCCTCTATCTGTTTCCACTCCTCCGCGGAGAGGGGTGACTCGTCTCTGCCGAGAAAGTCCATTCCTTTTCCCTCCTGTTCTTTTAACCTGTAATTATAACAGTCCTATAATTAAAAGGTCTGGAGGGTTGGGCTATGGTATTTAAGGTGCTGTTTATCCTTATAGCACTGACCCTATCTGGCTTCGGTATGGACCTCATAAAGGTCGGAGAAGACGTATATATGGCGAAGGGACACTACGGTCTTCCCTCAAGGGAGAACAGAGGATTCATATCCAACTCCTACGGTATACTGACGAGGGAAGGTTGGATAGTCATAGACACCCTCTCAACCCCAGAGCTTGCGAGAGAGTTCATTTCTGAGCTCAGGAGGATAAGGGAAGCCCCTATCCTCTACCTTATCATAACCCACTACCACATGGACCACTGGTTCGGTATATCCGCCTACAAGGAGGTGGGTGCCAAGGTCATAGCCCACAGAAATCTAAAAGAGTTCTATGAGGAAGGTCTAGCGGATGAGGTCCTTGAGGCAGTTAAGAGGGCATTTCCGGGAGTCTTTGATAGCGTGAAGCTCTCCCCTCCCGATATAGTGATCGACTCACCCGTTAAGCTGAGGGTAGGAAGGAGGGTAATAGAGATAATACCCATGACACCTGCCCACACCAACACGGACCTGGTTGTAAAGGTAGGAAACGTTCTCTTCGTCGGAGACCTTGTCTCCTACAAGAGGATACCCTTCCTCGGGGACAGGAACGTCAAGACGAGGGAGTGGCTCAAAGTCCTTGACAGGATAAAGGAGATGAAACCCAGACTGATCTTCGGGGGACACGGGGACCCCATGGATCTTAAGGCGGTTGATTGGACGAAGGAGTATATAACTTACTTAAGGGAAAATATAAGAAAGCTGAAAGATGAGGGCCTCTTTATAGACGAGGTAAAGGAGGCCATGAAGGACACACCCTTTAAGGACTCCTACATGTATGAAGAGTTTCACATGAGGAACGTTTACAGTATATTCAACGAGCTTGACATGGAACTATGAGGAGGTTGAACTATGGAGAAGCTAAGCAGGGATCAGATAGAGCAAAGGCTTTCTGAGCTTGAGGGCTGGACCCTTGAAGGGGATAGCATAGTCAAGGAGTTCCGGACCAAGAACTGGAAAACGACGATCTTCCTTGTGAATGCCATAGCCATCTTAGCGGAGGCCCACTGGCACCACCCTGACCTTGAAGTCAGCTTCAAAAGGGTTAAGGTGAAGCTCACCACCCATGAGGCGGGAGGACTGACGGAGAGGGACTTCAGGCTTGCTGGAGACATAGACAGGACCGTTTCTGAAATAATGAAGCACTAAAGAAAATCTGAACTGGACGTAAACTATATCTTATGAGTCTTCTTGTTATTGAGAAGGGCTGTCCTAACTGTGGAGGGTCTATATCGGACGAGAGGCTCCTGAAGGGTCTTCCCTGCTATAAGTGCCTTCCGAACCCGAGGGTGGGAGATGTTTGCCAGGAGCTTGAGAAGGAGAGGAACGTCCGGGGCATTAGGGAGGTGTGCGATACGGAGAGAAAGCTCATGGAGTTTGAGACGTTCTTTGAAAAGGCTGTAGGGTCTAAGCCTTGGAGCCTTCAGAAGCTCTGGGCCAAGAGGGTGTTCCTTAAGGAGTCCTTCGCTATAGTAGCCCCCACGGGTGTTGGGAAGACTACCTTCGGTCTGGTCACCTCCCTCTTTGTGGAGCCTAAGGTCCTCCTCGTCTTCCCCACGAAGATACTCGCAAACCAGGCGGGAGATAGGCTGAGGGAGCTTGCGGAGAGGACGGGTGTTGAGAGAAAGATACTCGTCTATGAGTCCAAGAAGAGGGTCAAGGAGGCCTTCCTTGAGGGAGACTTTGACATACTCTGTGGGACGAACATGTTCCTTCACAAGAACTTTGAGAACCTGATGAAATTCAAGTTCAGCCTCATATTCGTTGACGACATAGACTCTTTCCTGAAGAGCTCAAAGAATGTGGACAATCTCTTCAGACTTCTGGGCTTCAAGGATGAGGAGATAAGGCTTGCTCTCAAGGAAGGTAAGGGGGGTGAAGACTGGGATAGACTTTCCGAGATAAGGCAGAAGAAGAGGGGTACGGTTCTCGTGGTCTCCTCCGCGACCCTAAAACCAAAAGGGAACAGGGTCTTCCTCTTCAGGAACCTCCTTGGCTTTGAGATCCAGAAGGCGGTGGTGAGCGTTAGGAACATAGTAGACGTAGCCAGTAGGGTTGAGAGCCTTCAGGAGGCCCTTGAGAGGTCCGTGGAGCTCATAAAGCGTGTGGGTAAGGGAGGCCTCGTTTACCTCTCCGCCTTCTACGGTAAAGACAAGGTTCAGGAGGTAGTTGAGTTCTACAGGTCAAGGGGCATAAAGGCTGTCAGCTACCTTGAACACAAACCAGAGGACCTCTTTTCCCTCCTTGAGAAGGGAGAGTTTGACGTTGCTGTCGGGATATCCCACATAGGAAACCCTTTGGTGAGGGGTATAGACCTCCCTCACGTCATCAGATACGCGGTCTTCCTAGACCCCCCAAAGCACCTTTTCCCAACAGAGCTCACTTTACAGCCCTCCCTCCTTCACTCTCTACTTCTCACACTCCTTAACGTCTTTGAGGACAGGGACAGGGTCAGGGCCATGGAATACGCCACTTACCTGAGGAGGTATCTGACCCTCAGAGAGGACAGACTTGACAGGTATCCCAAGCTCAAGGAAAGGCTTCAGGAGATAAGGGAGTTCCTTGAGGGCTTCTTAAAAGATGAGGGCTTCCTCAGGAAGGTCCAGGAGGCGGAGGACGTATCCCTGGTCCACAGGGAGGGGAGGATGTTCATAGTTGTCGGGGACGCAAACTCATACATTCAAGCTTCTGGAAGGACCTCAAGGTTTGTCGCCGGTGGTATGACCAAAGGGCTTTCAGTTGTATTCTACTCAGACCCGAAGGCTTTCAGATCTCTGAAGAGGAGGCTTTCCGCTTACTTCCTCCAGACGGAGGTTGAGTTCAGGGACCTTGAGGAGGTTGACATAGATAGCGTGATCCGTGAGATAGACGAGGACAGGAAAAGGGCCAGAGAGGTCCTTGAAGGTAAGGTGGTCCAGAGGATAAAGGACCTCTTCAGGACCACCCTCGTTGTGGTTGAGTCTCCCAACAAGGCGAAGACGATAGCTGGCTTTTTTGGAAAGCCGCAGATGAGACTGGTGAGGGATACGATAGCTTACGAAGTCCCCCTTGGTGAGAGACTCTTAATAATCACCGCTTCTCTTGGCCACGTCCTCGATCTGGTGACCGACAAGGGCTTTTTTGGTGTTCTTGAGGAGGACTCAGGCTTCATACCCGTTTACGACACCATAAAAAGATGTAAGGATAACGGCCTTCAGCACACTGAGGAGGAGTATCTTAGGACCAGATGCAGGGGCAGGATAGAGGACAAGATGAGCATAATAGACGGCCTCAGGGACCTGAGCTATCAGGTGGACGAGGTCTTCATAGCCACGGACCCGGACGCG
>JAJRQX010000057.1 GCA_024280065.1 Aquificota bacterium | reverse complement strand
GATTCGAACCCTCGGAGGGCTGTTAACCCTCTGCCGCTTAGCAAGCGGCCGCCTTCGACCGCTCGGCCACCTCTCCTGACAGTTTAAAATTATAACACCCATGAACCTTTTTGACCGCTACCTCCTCATAAATTTCCTTAAAGTTCTCCTTACCGTGACCGCGGTGTTCATAGCCCTTGTGATCCTTTACAGCCTCACTGAGCTCGTCCTGAGCTTCCGCATTAAAGACATGGACATAGGCCTGAGATACTCCACCTACCTGATCCCCCTCGGTGTTTACATAATGTTTCCGCTTATATCGGGTGTGTCGGTGATAGTGGTCCTCAGAAGAATCTTTGCGAAGAAGATAGACCTGACATCTCAGAGCTTCGGTGTTTCTCCCCTTAGGTTCTCTTTGCCAATACTTATGCCCATTCTCTTGGGTTCAGTTTTGTTCCTTGTCCTGAACGAGAGCTTCATACCGGGTCTTTTCAAGAAGGTGTGGTATTTAGAGAGACTGTACAAGAAGAAGCAGGAGGTCGGAACCTTCATTGAGGACCTATGGTTTGTAAAGACTGTGGATGGAAAGAGGTTTTTCGTTTACGTTGACAATCTTGATGTTGGCTCAGGACGGTTCGCAGACCTGTTTCTCATAATGACCACAGCAGAAGGAGATATTATAGGGGTTGTGGAGGGGAGGAGGGGAATGTGGTCTGGGTCCCAACTGAAGATAGAGGAGGGAAGAGTTTACAGCTTCAGCGAAGAGATAAAGGGTGGTCTTGAAAGGTTCACCCTTGACACAGGCATAAGGCTGGAGGAGATAGGTCTCTTTGCCGAAAAGATAGAGCACGTAGAAACCTCTTCCCTTATCACCCTATACGTGAAGGGTGCGAGGATAGGCTTTGACACGGACGTATATCTAGCTGAGGTCCTCTTCAGGGGCGGTATGTCCCTCCTGACACCTATTGTAGTCATACCTCTCTTAAGGCATCTCCTGAGGAGGAGGGATGTGAGGACGGGTTTCCTGGTTTTGCTCCTGAACCTGTCCGCCGGTTGGCTGGTTGTCATATCACCGAAGGTGTTTTCCGCAAAGTTGAACCTGCCCCCCTACTACTACCTGCCCCTCTTCGGTCTCGTTCTTATCTACGTCCTAAAAGGAGTTTACGATCTTGGCAAAGGATTCAGGGTCTAGGCTGGCCCCCCCCACCAAGAGCCCCTCTATCTCCTGATGCTTCATGAACTCGGGTGCGTTCTCCGGGTTAACGCTACCTCCGTAGAGTATCCTGGTTCCGCCTTCAGCCTTTGGGTTTATATCCCTTAGGATCTCCCTTATGAACCTGTGGACCTCAACAGCATCCTCGGGAGACGCAGGAACGCCCGTTCCTATGGCCCACACAGGTTCATAGGCTATATCTATCCTGTCTGTCAGATGTTCTATACCGGACAAAGCTATCCTTATCTGGGTCTCCACCACCTTAAAGGTCATACCAGCCTCCCTGTCTTCCAGCTTCTCACCTACGCAAAGTATGGGTCTTATACCCTCCTCAAGGCAGGCGACCAGCTTCCTGTTTATGAGGTCGTCTGTCTCCCCGAATATGTGCCTCCTTTCGGAGTGGCCGACTATCACGTAAGAGCACCCGACTTCCCTGAGCATAGGAAGTGAGACCTCCCCTGTGAAGGCCCCCTTTCTCTCAAAGTGGCAGTTCTGAGCTCCCAGCTTAACGGAAGAACCCTTTAGCATCTCACCAGCCACGTATAAGGAGGTGAAGGGAGGACATATCAGGACCTCCCTGTCCTCGGGTTCACCTATCAACCTCAGGAACTTCTCTATGTATTCTCTGGTTTCGGATACGGTTTTGTTCATCTTCCAGTTGGCGGCTATGAGTCTCATAGTGGGAATTTTACTACATCACCTTCCTGAGTTTCGTCAGCTTTTCAAACAGTTCGTAAACTACCGGTATGACGAAGAGGCTGAGGGGAAGAGCTGTTGTGAGACCCCCTATGACCGCTATAGCCAGAGGTTTCCTCAGCTCTGCACCTTCTGTGAGACCGAGAGCAACCGGCAGGAGAGCGAACATTATGGTCAGGGTCGTCATGAGTATCGGCCTCAGCCTCTCCTTCCTCGCCTTCATTATGGCTTCCCTCACTTCCTCGCCCTCCTTCCTGAGCTGGATTATCCTCTCTATGAAGAGGACCGAGTCCCTGGCGACGAGACCTGTCAGGAGTATTATCCCGAAGTAGGAGGGGACGTTGAGGGAACCTCCCGTGAGGTATATAAGCCCGAAGACCCCAGACACCGCGAGGGGAAGGGTGAGCATGACCGTCAGTGGGTGTATGAGGCTCTCAAAGAGGGAAGCGAGTACCATGTAGACGCCTATAACAGCCACAAGTAGTGCGATTCCTAAGGCTTTAAACGCCCTCTGGAACTCTTTCGTCTGGCCTGTAGGTTCAAAGGTGTAGCCCGGGGGGAGTATCCTCCTGAGGAAGTTTTCTATCTCCTCCACCGCCTCACCTATGGACTTCCCCTCAAGGTTTGCGAAGAGCATAAAGGAATACTGCCTGTTGTATCTGTTTATGACAGTGTAACCTGGTGCGAGCTCATACCTTACCACCGAGGTTATGGGAACGAGTTCCCCGTTTCTGGCCCTCACGAAGACCTTCTTTAAGTTCTCATACGTCCTTAGGAAACTTTCCTCCGCCTTAATGTAAACATCGTAACTCTCAGCCCCGAGCTCATAGGTCCCTATCCATAGCTTGCCAAAGAGGGCTGTAAGTGTATTGGCTATGTCCTCCACAGAGATCCCGAG
>JAJRQX010000056.1 GCA_024280065.1 Aquificota bacterium | reverse complement strand
GGACATAATAAAGAACTACAAACCAAAACCCCTCAAGAAGGCGGAGGTCTTCAAAAAAGGAGACAGACTCCCTCCCTTCTACAAACAGGAGAAGCAGTACATACCCGAGAAGATAAGAGAGGAGGACATGAACGACTTTGTGGTCTGGGACCTGAAGACCAATTCCCCCAAGGTGATAACGAGGGACGACGTCGGGGACGACTTCTGGAAGCTCGGTATAGACCCGGCTCTCTACGGTGAGTACTACGTGAAGACGGTTGACGGGAAGAGAGTTAAGGTAAAACCCCTCTTCCAGGTCTACCTTGAGTTCTTTGAGGAGAACTACAGGCCCGAGCAGGTGGAGAAGATAACGGGAGTCCCGGCGAGGAAGGTGGTTGAGCTGGCAAGGGAGATAGCGAGACATCCGAGAAACATGAAGCTCGCCCAGGGTATGGGCGTGAACCAATACTTCCATGGGGACCTTAAAGACAGGGCCATGTATCTGATAGTGGCCCTCACGGACAACGTTGGTCACCTGACGGGCAACATAGGTTCCTACGCCGGGAACTTCAGGCTCGCCCTATTCAACGGGGTAGGCCAGTACTTCCTTGAAGACCCCTTCAACATAGAGCTTGACCCTAAGAAACCCGCTAAGGTAAGAAGATACTGGAAGGGAGAGTCCGCCCACTACTACTCCCACGACGACAAACCCCAGTTCATGGGGAAACACCTGCTCACGGGTAAGACACACATGCCAACACCTACCAAATTCTGCTGGTTCGTTGACGCCAACTCAATCTTAGGAAACGCCAAGTGGAAGTACAACATAATCATGAACACCCTACCCAAGATAGAGTGCATAATCACAAACGAGTGGTGGTGGTCCCTAACCTGCGAGTATTCGGATATAGTCCTCGGCGTTGACGCCTGGAACGAGAACAAGTACTGGGACATAGCGGGTTCGGTAACGAACCCGTTCATCTATGTCTGGCCCAAGACCGGACACAGGAGGATGTATGACACAAAGAACGATGCGGAAGTCTTCGCCTTGGTAGGTAAGAGACTTGCGGAGCTCACGGGAGATAGAAGGTTCGCGGACTACTGGAAGTTCATACTTGAGGGAAGGCAGGAGGTATACGTCCAGAGGGTCATAAACGCTTCCGCAAACCTGAGGGGCTACAAACTTGAGGAGATAGCCAAGAAGGCCCAGGAGGGTGTCCCCTCGATGATAATGACAAGGACATACCCAAAGTATGTGGGCATGGACCAGCTTGAGGACAACATGCCCTGGTACACGAAGAGTGGGAGGCTTGAGTTCTACAGGGAGGAGGATGAGTTCATAGACGCGGGAGAGAACCTCCCCGTATACAGGGAGCCCGTTGATGCGACCGACTACGAACCCAACGTGATAGTGGTTGAGAAACCCCATCCGCTCCTGAGACCCAAAAGACCAGAGGACTACGGTGTCAGTTCCAAGGAGGCTCTAATAAACACTGAGCTGAGACAGGCGAGGAACGTGATCGTAACACCCGCCAAGCTTACAAAGACCAAACACCCCCTGAGACTCTCCATAGGAGCGACCCACATAGTCCACACACCCAAATACAGGCACGCCGCCCACACGACAACGGGAGACACGGATATAACGACCCTCCTCTTCGGACCTTTCGGGGACGTATACAGGCACGACAGGAGAAAGCCCTTCGTATCCGAAGCTTACATAGACATAAACCCGAAGGACCTTGAAAAGCTCGGTATAGAGGACGGGGACTACGTCTGGGTGGACCCGGACCCTCAGGACAGGCCCTTTGAGGGGTGGGAGAGGAGAAAGGAGGACTATGAGGTTGCCAGACTCCTCCTCAGAGCCAGGGCCTCCAACAACACCCCTCCCGGCGTTGCCAAGATATGGTTCAACATGTACGGGTCCTCCCACGGAACTGTCTTGGGGACTAAGGTCAACAAGAACGGCCTCGCCAAGAACCCTTACACCGGCTACCAGTCCCTCTACAGGAGGGGCTCCCACCAAAGCGTCACGAGAAGCTGGCACAAGGCTACCTTACAGACGGATTCTCTCGTAAGGAAGAACCTGGCGGGTCAGGTCATAGGTAAGGGCTTCGCCCCCGATGTTCACTGCCTCATAGGAGCACCGAGAGAAGCTTACGCCAAGATAGTGAAGGCGGAACCCGGAGGCATAAACGGGAAGGGCGTCTGGAGACCGGTCAGGCTCGGCCTCAGACCACACAAACCCAATAAAGCCTTCGCCAAGTATCTGAAGGCGGGCTATGTGAAGTTCTCATAAGGGAGGTCTGCCATGGCTAAGGTTTACAACTGGCAGCTGAAGAGGGAGGTTAACTATCCTTACGAACACAAAAGACCAAAGAGGCAGTTCGCTGTGGTTATGGACCTCAACAAGTGTATAGCCTGTCAGACCTGTACCGTGGCCTGTAAGACCACCTGGACACCCGGAAGGGGTCAGGAGTATCAGCTCTGGAACAACGTTGAGACGAAGCCGAACGGATTTTACCCCTTGGGATGGGACGTTAAGCTGATGGAGTTACTCGGAGACGACCAGAGGTGGGAGGGTGAGAAGTATGTGGGCAGGACCGTCCTTGACGGAACGGATACTGAGACGGTTATAGGCTGGATGCCCGATGATCTTGACTGGGCGAACCCGAACATAGGTGAGGACGAGGTGAACAAACCCGTTGATGTGGGAACCGTCCTTGAAGGCCTCCCCCACCCCATATGGATGTTCTACCTTCCGAGGATCTGCAACCACTGCACCTATCCCGCCTGTGTAGCCGCCTGTCCCAGACAAGCCATCTACAAAAGGGAGGAGGACGGTATAGTCCTGATAGACCCGGAGAGGTGCGAGGGTTACCAGGAGTGTGTTAAAGCCTGCCCTTACAAAAAGTCCATGTTTAACTACGTTGCCAGGATATCCCAGAAGTGTATAGGATGCTTCCCGAGGGTGGAACAGGGTCTTCAGCCCCAGTGCGTTATAACCTGCATAGGTAAGATAAGGCTGATGGGTTTCATAAACACCCCCGAGAAGGCGGAGAGAACTAACCCCATAGACTTCCTCGTCCACATAAAGAAGGTGGCTCTACCTCTCTATCCCCAGACGGGCTTAGAACCAAACGTATACTACATACCGCCAATTAACGTATCCCTTGACTTCCTGAAGCAGATGTTCGGTCCAGGGGCGGAGAGAGCCGTAAGAACATACATGGCGATGAGGGAAGGTAGGGAACCCGAGCTTCAGGCGCTTCTTCACCTCTTCGGCTCCACAGACAGGATAGTCCACCACTTCGCGGTAGGTAAGAACGAGGTCATAGGCTACGACGAGGACTGGAAGGAGATCGTGAGGGTTCCCCTGTATGAACCCTTCCAGATAAGGCCTCACAAGGACGAGAAGATAGGCGTTGTCAGGCAGGACATACCCTGAGGAGGTGTGCCATGAGGTTCCTTTTAATACTTCTTGCTCTGGTGGCCTTCAGCTCGGGTGAGACCTTGGTCTCAAAGAGGATAAAGGGAGAGATACCCCTTGACCCATTCGCCAAGGTATGGGAGAAGGCCAAGGGGGTGACCGTCCCCTTAGCGGGCCAGACGGTAACCAAGCCCATGGAGACCTCCCTTCCTGTCTCAAGTATCACAGTCAAAAGCCTGAACAACGGGAAGGAAATAGCTTTCCTACTAATATGGGAGGACAAAACCGAGGACAGGTTCCACCTGATAAACACCTTCTCAGACGCGGTCGCGGTCCAGGTACCCTACAGACCCTCCTCAGAGGTCCCCGTCACCATGGGTGGCGAAAAAGACAGGGTCCTGATACTCCACTGGACCGCCTTCAGGCAGGAAAACCTTGAGAAAGGCTACTCAGACGTTGAGAAGATCCACCCGAACTACGCCTACGACTGGTATCCCCACGCGAAACCCCCTTACAGATACCCTGAGGACTGGGCAAACCAGTACGCCCTGGCCTACATAGGGGGTGAGAAGGTCTTCAGGAAGAACACCTTCAAGACCCCCGTCAGGGAGGTCGTAGCTGAAGGTTTCGGCTCCTCAACCTGGAAGGATGTGCAGACCGCCCAGGGTAAGGGTGTTTACAGGAACGGTAAGTGGTACGTGGTGATAAAGAGGGATTTCGTCGTTGAAAACTCCTCAAACCCGGACTGGGGTCCCGGAAAGACAACGTACGTAACCTTCGCTGTATGGGACGGGAGCTCGGGACACAGAGGGGCGAGGAAGGTTCTCAGCTACCAGTGGATAAAGCTGAAGATAGAGAGGTGAGCTATGCTTATAGAAAAAGCCTTTATATACCGCTTCCTCGCCCTTGCCTTCTCCTATCCGGACTGGGAGGTCATTTTGGAGCTCAGGTCTGCTCTCCCTGACCTTGAGAAGTGTCTGAAAACCATCGGTCTTAACTTTCCTGCTGAGGAGGTCGGAAAAGTTTTAGAGGAGTCCAAAGGTAAACTCCTTGACCTTCAGGGTGAGTTCACGTCCCTCTTTGAAACATCCCTCAAGGCTCCCGCGAGGGAGACATCTTACGAACTTGACAAGACGGCGAGAAGGTCAGTTGAGATGGCGGACATACTCGGCTTTTACAGGGCCTTCGGTCTTGAGCTGAAGGCTCCCCTTGAACCTGACAACCTCGTCGCTGAGCTTGAGTTCCTCTCCTACCTGCTTCAGAAAGCTCATCAACTTGATGGTGAGGGAAAGGAGATCTCCCTTGATGCATACAGGAAGTTCCTGAAGGACCATCTGGGGAGGTGGTTCGGTGTCTTCTGCGAGAAGGTTATGGAGAACACGGAAACAGATTACTACAAGGTGATGGCTAAACTCTTAAAGGACTTTCTTGAGCTTGAAACCAGGGATCTTAAGGTAGAAAAACTCACCACCTATAAGAAGGAGACCCTGGAAGGTTCAACCTGGAAATGCGGTTTTATGGAGTAAATTATAAACCGTGAGGAAAGGTTTTGCGGATCTCCCCCTCCACCGGGGGAAGGCTCCGCCTTGGCTCTTCAGCAGAATGGTGAAGCTATCCAGGTCCATAGTGGAGCTCATAGTCCTTGAACACGGGAGGAAGGTCCTGCTTGAGAGACTCTCGGATCCCGTCTGGTTCCAGTCCCTGGGGTGTGTCCTCGGCTTTGACTGGCACTCAAGCGGCCTTACCACGACCGTGTGCGGAGCCCTTAAGGAGGCCCTTAAAGAGATAGGACCGGAGATAGGTGTGTTCATGGTAGGCGGTAAGGGGAGAACAGCCCTCAGGACTCCTGAGGAGCTAAGGAAGATAGGAGATGCGGTAGGTGTAAACACAGAGCCTTTCATTGATATAAGCAGGAAGGTGGCAAAGGTGGACAACGTCCTCCTTCAGGACGGATACAGGATATACCACCACGTTCTCGTGTTCACGGAGGAGGGTATCTGGACGGTGGTGCAACAGGGTATGAACGAAAGAACAGGATACGCGAGGAGATACCATTGGTTTTCGGAGAAGGTGGATAGCTTCGTGAGGGAGCCCCACTCAGGTATATCCTCCGTTCTGATCCACGGGAGGATAGATCTAAACATGGTGGCAAGGGAGTCCGAAAGGTCAAGGGAAGCGGTGACGGAGCTTATGAAAGAGAAAGACCTCCTTATAAAGGAGCTGGAAGGTATTAAGCTCCTCAGAATGCCAAGGAGACACCACCTCTCCCCCTCTGACCTTGACCTGAGGAGACTCAAAGAAACCCTCAGAAAGGTGGACACGGAGATAAAGAACTTTGAGGACATCCTTAAGCTCAGGGGC